>JAYVWD010000666.1:0-4365 GCA_043786345.1 Pseudomonadota bacterium | reverse complement strand
GCTTACGAACATGTTGGCGCTGGGAAAACGGCGCCGAAATCCTTGATCGATTCGTTTGTCGAACAACTCGGCCTCGGCAGCGGTCGACGCATCCGCGTGGACAGCTATGCATTGGGGCTGGAGATGACCGAGCAAGGCCACGGCGTCGGGCTGTTGCTGGCCGGCCATCTGTTGGACCGCCTGCAAAGCGGCGCTTTAGTCGAACTCGCGCATGCAAGCCTGCCGATGCCGTTTTCCAGCATGCTTTGTATGGTCCGCAAAACGGCGGGCGACCGCTCGCAGGCCGCCGCCGCTTGGGAGCGCATCGAGCGGGTCTTTCAGCGCGCCGTGGCAACGTATCAGGCGAGCAAGGAGGCGCCGCGGCGCTAACACGACTGCCCCGTTGGAAAGGGTCGACGGATGTATCTTTTTTTAGTTCATTGCGGTTACTACGACCAAACCGTGGCGGCGGGCGGTACCGGCATCTAGCTGATGCTATACCACCGCCAAGATCGCCGCTCGAGCGCACCAAGGCCCTATGGTCACGTCCAAAGGAACCGACCCACTAGTCGCCCCGGCCGGCCAATACCGCACCGCTCAAAGGAGCGGCGCGCCCGTCCGCTCATGGCGGCCAAGAGTCACACGCTGTGGCCGGGAATCAGTCCTCGCGATGGCCGAACCGGCGACTCCTCGTCCGACCAAAGTCGGGCGAGCATCATCTCGCTCTTGTAGGTAACGGGACGGAGTAAAGGGGTCACGGAACCCAAGGTAATTCCGAGCTCGCGGGCCGCGGCGTCCACGTCGTGGTGCGTGAGGACCTCCTCCTGTAAGTGCGGGTCGAAGGTCCCGAGGTCCGGCACCTCCTGCAACGCGAAGCTGACGGAATCGGCGAGCTTGGTGAGGCGCGCGAGGTGGCGATGCGATTCAGGCGTCAGGGTCGCGATCACCCCGGCCGACTCGTGGTGGGAGCCGATCGCGGCCGCGACACGGCCCGGCAGCCCCCACTCACGGCACGCGAACGCGCCGATGGCGGCGTGATCCATACCGATGATCTCGCGCTCCGCGGCGCGCAGCTCGGGCGCGGTCTCCGACAAAGTCCGGTCGACGGCCAGGTAATCGTCGCCGGCGAACGCCAGCGTCACGAACCGGCCGGCATCGTGGAGAAGGCCGCAAAAATACGCTTCCTCGGCGCAGATCTGCAGGCCGGGCAGGGTGGTCGCGAAATAGCGGGCGAACATGGCCACCTGCAGCGAGTGAAGCCAGAGTTTGTTGCCACCCGCCGCGAGGGCCATTCCTGGCGCGGCGGCGGCCGAACACGCGAGCCCTTGCATAACCCGGTCGGCGCCTACCCGCGCCAGCGCGAAAGGGATGCCGACGGGAGCCTCGGCGTCCAAGCGGGCGCTGGCGAGGGCGATGATCCGGAGCGCGAGCGTCGGGTCCAAACGCGCCAGCTCCTCGAGCCGATCGGCGATGTCCCGGCGGTTGCCGGCGGTATATTCGGCGAGCAAGCGCGCCGACGCCGGCAGGACTGGAAGCCGCCGCTCGAACTCGCGCAGCATGGTACGCACGCTCGGCTTCCCGCCGGGATGTGTTTTGACCGCCATCGCTCTTGGACCTCTCAAAGGACTCAAAAGGGGGCCAACGCAAGTCCGATGCCAGCGCGAAAACGGCGTAAGTCACGGTTTTTACTTGACTCCGAATGAGCGAGAAGACACACCATGCGCGATTTTACGCACTGAAGCGCTCATTTCGCCGGCCGCCCCATCCGCCCCAAGGCCCCGAGAAGCGGCGCGGGATCGCCGTTCATGTCGTCCATGCTGGCGCGGACCACCCCGTCCGCGTCGAGCAGGAAGACCCCGCTCGTGTGCGCGATCGCGCCGCCCTCCTCCGCCTTGAAGCGGACGCCAAGCCCCGCCGCCAGATCGCGCGCATCGTCGTCCTTGCCGGTGAGCAGGGTCCAGGTCTGCGGCGGGAGTTTGTGCAGCTGGGCGAACGTGCGCAGCGTCGCCGGCGTGTCGTGGGCGGCATCGAGCGAGACGAGGACGAAGCGCGCCGTCGCGCCCGCCGGCAGCTTGCGCTCGAGCCGCCGCAGGAAGCTCACCGTCATCGGGCAGGCCGTCGGACAACTGGCGTAGAACATCGCCAGAAAGACCGGCGCGCCCGCGAGGCTCGCGAGAGCGAGCTTTTCGCCGGCCGCATCCTGCCAGGTCGATTCGAGGTTATAGAGGGAGCGTCCGTCCCGCGCCGCGACGGGTTGGCAAAGCACGACCAGGCTGGCGGATAAAAGAGCGAAAAACCTCATGGAGATGGGTCCTTTGCGCAGCGAAAGCCGAGGTTACCAGTCGTGTAAGCCGCCTTCAGACTGCCGCGGAAGGCGAACCGCATGAAGGCGGCATAGTCGCCGGCGTCCCTGGCGTCGGCGGCGCCCGCGCCGCACACGAAGGCGCCGGCGTCGCCGACGAAGAGGTCGGCGAAATCGCTCGTCCATTCCCAGACGAGGCCTTGCAAGCCGTGGACTCCGAGCGCGTCGGCGGGCGCCGTCGTGACGGCCGGAAGGCGCGCCGGGGTCGGCGTCGAGTACCAGACCAAGGCGTCCCGCGACGACGCGCCGGCCGGTTTCCCCGCGGCATCGCCGAATTCCCATTCAGCGGTCGAAGGCAGGCGCGCCCCGCGGGCGCGGCAATAGGCGCGGGCCGCAAACCAGGAGACGCGCGTCACCGGGCTCTCCCTGAGGTCGCCGGCGACGCTGCGGTCGCCCTCCCAGTGCGCGAGGTAGCCAGGCTCCGCGAAGATCGCCTTGACCAGGCCGCGGCGCCACGCCGGCGCGCTCGCCACGAACTCGAGGAACTGCCCGTTGGTGACCGGGAATTCATCCAGGAGAAACGGCGCGACCGGGACGGCCGGGCGCGATTTCGAGTAAAACGGCGCGTAGGAACCGGCGGGCACGAGGATCATCGCGGCGAATAGGGCGCCGAGCATCTCACGGCGCTCCGTCGGACGCGTTGGCGCCCGACTTCGCGCGATTCGCCTTGACCTCTTCGACGGTCACGTCGGCCCCACCGTTGCCCCAGCTCGCGTAAATGAAGGTGAGGACACCCGCGATTTCTTCGTCGCTCAGTGTCCAGGCCGGCATGACGCCATTGAACTCCTTGGCGTTGACGACCACCCTTCCGGTCAGGCCGCCGGTGACGACCTTGATCGCGCGTTTCGGGTCGGCGTTCAGGTAGTCGGACTTCGCGAGCGGCGGAAAGGCGCTAGGAATGCCGCCGCCGTCGGACTGGTGGCAGGCGGCGCAGTTTTGGGCATAGACGGTCTTGCCGAGGTCTTGGCGTTGCTCCTTCGTCGCGGCGAGGACCTTCGGCGCGGCCGTCGCCGCGATCGGCCCGATGCGCGAGCCTTCGGGCTGGTAGACCTCGTCGCCGGTCTTGCCGGAATAGACGTCCTTGTCCTCCTCGCCCTCGACCTTGATCTGCGCCATGGCGCCCTTGTTGAAGGCGCGCGTGATCGCGTGATCGACCAGGATGTACGTGCCGGGAACGTTGAGTTTGAACTCGACGACGGCCGCGCCGCCCGCGGGGATCGTCGTCGTCTGGACGTTATGATTGACCGCCGTGCCGCCCTCGCTGCGCACGGAGTCGAAGATCTCGCCGATGACGTGGAACGAGGACGTCAGGTTCGGGCCGCCGTTGCCGACGAAAAGTCGGATCGTCTCGCCGCGCTTCGCCTTGAGCGCATTGGCCCCGAGGAGGGCGCCGGCGGCGCCGTTGAAGAGCACGTACTCGGGCTTCTCGTCGATCGCCTTCTCCATGCTGAACGGCTGGAGGCCGGGCGCGCCGTTGGCGCCCTTCGTATAGAACTCGCCCTGCATGACGTAGTACTCATGGTCGACCTTGGGCAACCCCTCCTTCGGCTCGACCAGGATCAGGCCGTACATGCCGTTTCCGATGTGCATGCCGACGGGCGCGGTCGCGCAGTGATAGACGAAGAGCCCCGGGTTCAGCGCGCGAAACGAGAATACCGAGCTGTGACCGGGGGCCGTGAACGATGACGCGGCGCCGCCGCCGGGCCCGTTTACCGCGTGGAGGTCGATGTTGTGCGGCATCTTGTTGTCGGGATGGTTGTCGAGGTGGAACTCGACGAGGTCGCCTTCGCGGACCCGCATGAATTTCCCCGGGACGTGCCCGCCGAAGGTCCAGAACGTGAACTCGACGCCGTCGGCGAGCCGCTGCACGACTTCCTTCACCTCGAGGTGGACGACGACCTTGGCGGGCCGCCGGCGCGCGATCGGGGGCGGAACGGCGGGCGCATCCGCCATGGCCGCCGGCTCCTCGGCGGCCACGGCCGGCGCCACCTTCGTCCCGGGGGGGGCCTTTTCGGCGTGGGCGC
>JAYVWD010000665.1:0-11127 GCA_043786345.1 Pseudomonadota bacterium | reverse complement strand
CCACGTCTTTTCCGCGAGCAGGTTCTGCCCGAGGATGGACGGATGAAAGCAGTCGATCGGCGAGACGTGGGCCCAGGTAAACGGCGTGTCGATCGCGTTTTCGGAGTAAAGGACGTGCTGGGGAAAGTCCGCCGCGACCCGCGTCAGCGCGTCGTTCGCGAGCTTCCAGCGGTCGATGAAGGCCAGGCGCTCGGCCTGGGTGTGACTGCCCCCGAGGAGCGGGCTGCACATGCCGGTGATGTCCCATTTGAGCTGGCAACCGGGCATCGCGTGGGCGACTTCCCAGAGGTTATAGACGTCCGGGATCGGCGCGAGCGTGATCCGCACCGTCGGCTCGGCCGTGACCAGGCGCCCGATGGTCGCATGCACGTCGCCCTCGAACTTCGCGAGCGCCGCCTCGTAGCCCTGGGGGGCCCAGGTGCAGACGTCGTTGGCGCCGATGGCGAGCGTCACATACGCCGGATGGTGCGGGAGCAGGCGCGTGGTCTGGTGCTCCAGATCGGCCGCGACCGCGCCGGCGATCGACTCGTTGTCGGCCTGGAGGGGCGCGCGGAAAAAGGTCTCGAGGCGCTTCAGATGGCTGTTCATGAGCAGATTGTCGCCGGTCGACCAGCTGAGGTCGCGGTTGTCGCCGAGGTGCTTGGCGTTGAAGCCCGCCGTGATCGAGTCGCCGAGCGCGCCGACGACCTGGATGTCGGCGCGATTCGACGCGGGCCAGGCGTGGACGGGGCCGGCCGATGCAGCGACCATGAACGCCAGTGCGGCAGCCGTAAGAACGCGTCGAAGCATGGGATTCATCCCCTTTTTTGGTGAATTTAGACTCCGACTATCCTAATCGGAAACCGACAATCAAAGTAAGATCGATTTTCACCAATAATATCGGGTAGAATGAAGGCATCGAGCAAGGGGAGACAAGAATATGGACCGCCGCGAAAGCAATCGATGCCCCGTCTGCGACGGGCCCGCCGTCGCCGACGCCGCCGCGCCGAAGGGGGTCCGCTGCCGCCGATCGACCTGCCTGCACAACCACACTCAGGTGAAATGCCCGCGCTGTGGCCACGCCGACCTGGAATCGGTGCACTTCGAGGATAAGCAGTTCAGTTTCACGTGCAAGGAATGCACGCAAACCTGGAAAGTCTGAGAACGCGACGGGTCAGCCCATCGTCCCGGCCATGTCGAACACCGGCAGGTACATCGCGAGCACCACGAAGCCGATGATGCTTCCCAGGCCGACGATCATGATCGGCTCGATCAGCCCGAGCATCGTCTTCACGGCCAGGTCGACCTCGTCCTCATAAAACTCGGCGACCTTGACGAGCATGTCGTCCAGGGCGCCCGTGGTCTCGCCGACGGCCACCATCGAAACGACCATGTCGGGGAAGAGGCCGCCTTGGCCCAGCGGATCGGAGAACTTGGAGCCCTGCTCGATGTGGCCGCGGACGTTGAGGACGAAGGCCTCGATCGTCTGGTTGCCGGAGGAGGCCGCGCAGATCGACAGCGCCTCGAGCAGGTTGACGCCGGACGTGAGCATCGCCGCCATGGTGCTGCAGAAGCGGCCGACGGCGATCTTGCGCATGAGCGGGCCGAAGACCGGGGCCTTGAGGATGACGGCGTCGAAGACGCCCCGGCCCTTCGGCGTCTTGTACCACTGGCCCAGGCCGAAGATCACGAGGCCGGCCCCACCGAAGACGAGGTACCAGTAGTTCGCCAGGAAGTTCGAGAAATCGACGACGATCTGGGTGAGCGACGGCAGCTCCTTGCCCGAGCCTTCGTACTGCTTGGCGAAGGTCGGCACGACGAAGAGCAAAAGGCCCGAGACGACGGCGATGGCGACGACGAGGACGATCGCCGGATACATGAGGGCGGCCTTGACCTGCGATTTGATCTTCGCGGCCTTCTCGATGTAGGTCACGAGCTTCATCATGATGGTGTCGAGGTTGCCGGAGGCCTCGCCGGCCTTGACCATCGAGACGTAGAGCGAGTCGAAGAGCTTGGGGAACGTGACCATCGCCTGGCTCAGCGTCGAGCCGTTCTCGACGAGCGACTGGACCGTCCCGAGCGCGCGGCCGAAGGAGCGCACGCGCTGCTGGCCGGCCAGGATGCCGAGCGCCTGGATGAGCGGAACGCCCGAGTTCATCATCGTCGCGAACTGCTTCGAGAAGACGATCAGGTCCTTGGTCGAGGGGCTGCCTTCGCCGAGTTGGACGACCCAGTGGCCGTTTTTGTCCTTGAAGACGAACTTGCCGAGGAGGCCGCCGACGTCGGAGGTGCCATCGGGGCGGTTTCCGCCGCCAGCCGCGCCGCCGCCGCCCGAGGCCTTGACGGACAGGACCCGGAGCCGCTTCTTGGCCAACGCGCTCTTCGCGTCCGCGGCGGACGCAGCCGTGATCTTCCCGGTCCGCGTGCGCCCGCGTGCGTCTTTGACTCGGTAGGCGAATTCACCCATGGCTCACCGCCTCACGCCCCCTTCTTGGGGGTCGCGCGGCCGGGGCCGCGGTTGGTGACGCCGCGCTTGGCGAACAGGTCCTCGAGCTCCTCCGGCTCGTTCGTCGTCTCCCGCGCCAGGTCCATCGAGATGAAGCGGCGCTCGACGAGCGAAAGCAGGGCCTGGTTGTAGGTCTGCATGCCGCTGTTTTCCTGGCCCGACTGCATCGACGAGTAGATCTGGTGCAGCTTGTCCTCGCGGACCAGGTTCCGGATGGCCTTGTTCGGGATCATGATCTCCATGGCCATGACGCGCCCGCCGTTCGTGGCCGGCAGGAGCTGCTGCGACAGGACGCCCATGAGCGTCATCGACAGCTGCGTCCGCACCTGCGTTTGCTGGTGCGGCGGGAAGACGTCGATCACCCGGGTGAGCGTGGAAACGCAGCTGTTGGTGTGGAGCGTCGCGAAGACCAGGTGACCCGTCTCGGCGGTCGTGAGCGCCATCGAGATCGTCTCCAGGTCCCGCAGCTCGCCGACGAGCACGACGTCCGGATCCTCGCGCAGGGCGCTCTTGAGGGCGCGGGCGAAGGAGACGGTGTCGGAGCCGATCTCGCGCTGGTTGATGACACAGCCCTTGTGGCTGTGGACGAATTCGATGGGGTCTTCGATCGTGATGATGTGGTCCTGGCGCGTCGTGTTGATGTGGTTGACCATCGAGGCGAGCGTCGTCGACTTGCCCGAGCCCGTCGGGCCGGTCACGAGCACCAGACCGTTCGGTATCGAGCACAGGTGCTTCACGATCGGCGGGAGCGCCAGCTCCTCGAGGCTGAAGATGCGGAAGGGAATGACGCGAAACACTCCGGAAACATTGCCTTTTTGGAGGAAGATGTTGGCTCGGAAGCGGGCCAGGTTCTTCACCGAAAAGGCGAGGTCGAGCTCGCGCTGCCCTTCGAAGTCCTTCTTTTGGTCTTCGGTGAGGACGCTGTAGCACAGCGTCTTCACGTCCTGGGAGTTGAGGGCGGGGAGGTCCAGGGGTAGCAGGTTGCCGTCGATCCGCAGGCGCGGCGGCGTCTCGCACGACAGGTGCAGGTCGGACCCGCCCTGGTCGATGAGCGCCTTGAGAAGCTGGGGAAGCGAGTAGTTCACGGTCTGATCCTCACGCAGCGTTGCTCTTTCCGTCGTCGGAGTCGCTCGAGGTCGCGCCGACCACTTCGGCGGCGCTGGCGATGCCGGCCGCCATCTTGGTGAGCGCCGACTGGCGCAACGAGCGCATGCCGTTGTCCATCGCCACCTTTTTGATGCGCATCGCGGGCATGTTCTCCAGGATCGCCTCGCGGATCGGGTCGTTCATCTTCAGGACCTCGTGGCAGGCGACCCGGCCCTTGTTGCCGGAACCGCCGCAGGCCAGGCAGCCCTTGCCTTTATAGGCCTTGATCTTGGCGGCCCACTGGGGGTGGATGCCCATCTGGATCATGACCTCGGGGGTCACGCTCTCGTCCACGATGCGGCAGCCTTCGCAGACCTTGCGCAGGAGGCGCTGCGCCGTGATGCAGGTGAGGGCGGAGACGAGATTGAACGATTCGACGCCCATGTTGAGCAGGCGCGAGATCGTGTCGGGGGCGCTGTTGGTGTGCAGGGTCGAGAGCACCATGTGACCCGTGAGGGCGGCCTTGATCGAGATCTCGGCCGTCTCCTGGTCCCGGATTTCGCCGACCATGATGACGTCGGGATCCTGGCGGAGGAAGGCTTTGAGCGCCGTGGCGAAGTTGAGGCCGATGTCGGGCTTCATCTGGACCTGGTTGATGCCCTCGAGCTGGAATTCGATCGGGTCTTCCGCCGTCATGATGTTGTCGGACACCTGGTTCAGGTCGGCGAGCGCCGAGTAGAGCGTCGTCGTCTTGCCGGAGCCGGTCGGGCCCGTCACCAGTACCATCCCGAAGGGGCTCGAGATCGAGGCCTTGAACTTCGCGAGCTCGTCGACCTCGAAGCCGAGCTTGGTCATGTCGACCTGCAGGGACGACTTGTCCAGGATCCGCATGACGATTTTTTCGCCGTAGTTCGTCGGCAGCGTGTTGACGCGGAAGTCGACCGGCTTGCCGCCGATCGACACGCTGATCGCGCCGTCCTGGGGCAGGCGGGTCTCGGCGATGTTCACGCCGGCCATGATCTTCATCCGGGACGTCAGCGCCGCCTTGAGCTCCAGGGGCGGCCGCAGGATCTCGTGCAGGACGCCGTCGATGCGCAGCCGCACGCGGACGAACGACTCATAGGGCTCGATGTGGATGTCGGAGGCTTTGCGCGTCAGGCACTGGACGAGGATCTGGTTCACGATCTTGATGATCGGGCCGTCGCCGCCGCCGTCGAAGGAGATGTCGACGCGCTTCGCCTGCTCCTTCTTGCGGATCTCGATCTCGGGCATCGCCGACGACTTGGCGTTCGAGCCGATGTCGAGCATGTTGCCGTAGTACTTTTCGATCGCCTCGCGCAGGCGCGTCTCGCTCGCCAGCACCGGCTTCGGGAAGAAGCCCGAGGCGAAGCGGATGGCGTCGAGCGCGTTGATGTTGCGCGGGTCGGCGGTCGCGATGATGACGTTGTTGCCGGCGCGGTCGATCGGCACGACGCGATGCTTCATCGCGACTTCCTTCGGGATCGTCGCGATGATCGCCGTCGGGATGTCCATCTCGTGCAGGGCCGTCTTCGGCACGCGGTACATCTTGGACAGCGCCTCGAGGAGCGCGCCCTCGTCGACGGTCCCGAGCTTCTCGATCGCGTACGTGACGGAAGTCTTCTCCTTGGCCGCGTTTTCCTCGGCCTTGGTAAAGTCCGCGTCGCTGAGGACGCCGTTTTTAACGAGATATTGGCGTAGCGGGTTCGACATGCCCGACTCATCGGCGGGCAGGGGCGGAAGGATTACGCCTTGTAGATCGTCTTCGGATCCACATGCTTGTGGCGGAGATGGCGGATCTGGATGGCCGCGAGCTTGAAAAGCAGCGAAAGAACCGGCAAAGCCGCGGCTTTTTGGTGAATTTTCAAGTGGCGCCTGAGCAGGGCCGCGGCGCGCGGCGGGTGGAGCACGATGCCCAGGGACAGGTGCGCCACGGCGCCGGAAGGAAAGACGAAACCCTGGAAAATGTTCTTTTTCTCGAGGCCCGTGTAGATCTCGTCGGCCTTCGGGCGGATTTGGTACCGTTTTTTGTCGACGAGGTCCTCGACCACCATGCTTCTATCCTGGACCTTGAGGATCTTGAACAGGCTGTGGCGGAACTCGGCGAGCTGGCGGACCAGGGCGTCGGCGTCGGGCGCGAGGGGTGCGACCAGGCCCTCGTCGAGGCGCCGGCGGTAGTGGGCGAAGGGCGTCGTCGTCACGCCGTCGCGGCTGACCGGGCGCTCGAACAGGTAGTGGTCGAAGAAGTAGGAGATACGGGCGTCGTAGAACGGGTCGGCGGTGAACGCCTTGCCGGTCGCGACCCAGAACGCCTCGCGGGCGCCGACGAGCTCGTCCACGCCGAAGGTGTCCTGGCTCCAGGCGATGAGGAATTCGAGCAGATCGTCGACGTTGGCGCGGTCAGGCAGGGTGCGCGCGGGGGACCGGGCCAAAGCCGGCCTTAGGTGCTGCTGCTGCTCGCCTGAGGTTTCCAACACCACTCGAAAACTTTCTCGCCGGTGATCGGCACGCGGAATTTCAAGGGAATCCAGACGAAGAGTCTACCCCGTCCGCAGGCCTTTTGCATGAGCAAAGCGAGCTCGTTCGGCTCGGTTTCAGAGGCCGCCGTGATGACGATGTCTTCGAGTGGTATGTAGACGTTATGACTTAGAAAATGGCGTTGAACGCGGCGCCGCACCTCGACGGTCTTCTGACCGTCGCTCCAGTCCTGCTCGGTCATGCGCGGCGGCGTGTATTGCCGCGTCGCGACCAAGGCCTGCAGGGTCGGCCACGCGCTCCAGACGGCGGCCGACACGACCGGCGCCAACAGGAACAGCATGATGAGCGGTCCACGGAGGCGGGATTTCACGGTTTGCCTTGGGCCCAGAGGACTTCGGGGACGCCGAGCCGCGCGGAGATCACGCGGCTCACGACGAACAACCAGTCGCTCAGGCGGTTGAGGTAGATGCGGGGCTCTTCGCGCACGGCCTCGCCGGAGTTGGCGAGGGCCACGATGCCGCGCTCGGCGCGGCGACACACGGTGCGGCAGACGTGGGCGAGCGAGTTGGCGCGGTGGCCGCCGGGGAGCACGAAGTTGGCGAGGGGCTCGAGGGACTCGTTGTACGCGTCCATCTCGCGCTCGAGCCGCGCGATCGCGGTCGCCGTCACGACCTGCTGGCGGGTCGGGTCGAGGACGTCGAGCGGCGTCGCGAGCTCGCCCCCCAGGTCGAAGCACTCGTTCTGGATCAGGGCGAATTGTTTGAGTAAATCGGGGAAGACGTCGCGCAGGAGCGCGTGATTCGTCTCGGCCAGGGTGTCGCGCAGAAGTCCGAGGAAGCTGTTGAGCTCGTCCACCGTTCCATAACAGTCGATGCGCGGGGAGTCCTTAGGGACCTTCACCCCGCTGGCGAGCAAGGTCGTACCCTTGTCTCCGACTTTCGTATAGATCTTGGTGAGGCGCATCAGCCGCCAGAACGGGCGTCATATGCCTTGTTCACGGACTCGCGGAGCTTGTCGGACGGGTGGAAGGTCACGACGCGACGCGCCGAGATCTCGATCCGGTCGCCCGTGTGCGGGTTGCGACCCGGACGCGCGCGCTTTTCCTTGACCGTCCACTTGCCGAAGCCGGAGATCTTGACTTCCTTGCCTTCTTCGAGCTTGAGCTTGACCTCTTCGAGGATGATCTCGAGGATTTCCTTGGCTTCCTTGACGGGATAGCCAACTTTGTCGCGGATCATCTCAATGAGAGCGTCTTTCGTTAGCGTGCCATCCACAGCGGCGAACTCCCGTCTAAAAAGGCTTACGGCTCGTCCTTGAACTTACTCTTAAATATTAACAGGTTCTCGGCAGAGCGCAAAGCTTGGGCTGGCGATTTTTTCCCGCGGTTACTATTGTCGAGTGCCGACCGCGGGGAGTCATATGATCGTGCAGCGCAAAAAGAGGGTCCTCACCGGGTCCAGGCCGTCCGGGTCCCCGCATCTGGGGAACTATTTCGGCGCCTACAAGCCCCTGATAGACCTTCAGGATGGTTATGATTTCTTCTGTTTTTTGGCGGACTTGCATACGCTGAACGCACAGGGGACCCCCGCCGAGATGCGGGCCAATAGTTATGACATGATCGCGACCCTGATGGCCTGCGGGCTCGATCCGGCAAGGGGTTGTTTTTTTGCGCAATCTGCCGTTCCGGAAGTGACCGAGCTCGGCTGGATCATCGGCTGTCAGGCGCCGTACGGAATGTTGACGCGCGCGCACTCCTTCAAGGACGCCGTCGCGAAGGGCATCGACGTCAACATGGGGGTTTTCAACTACCCCGTGTTGATGGCGGCGGACATCCTGCTCTACGACGCGGACGTCGTGCCGGTCGGGCAGGACCAGAAGCAACACCTGGAAATGACGCGCGACTTCGCCCAACGCTTCAACAACCGCTACGGCAGCGTGTTCGTGATTCCGGAGCCGCTGATTTCCGACGAGGTCGGCCTCGTCCCGGGAACGGACGGCGAGAAGATGAGCAAGTCGAAGAACAACGTGATCTCGATCTTCGCCACCGATAGTGTCTGGAAGAAACAGGTCATGACGATCGTGACCGACCCGGCGCCGCTGGAAGCGCCGAAAAATCCCGACACTTGCAACGTGTTCGCGCTCTACAAGCTGCTCGGCACCGAGGCCGAGATCGCGGCGCTCGCGGCGAAGTACCGGGGTGGCAATTACGGCTATGGCCACGCCAAGCTGGAATTGCTGGAGAAAGTGAAAGAACGCTTCGGGCCGCCGCGGGATCGCTATTTCGAGCTAGTCAAACGTCCCGACGACCTGCGCCAGATCATCCTCGAGGGCTCGCGCAAGGCGCGGGCGATCGCCCAGGAAAAGATGGCCACGGTGCAGGCCGCGGTCGGCGTCCTCGGCCGGCCCTTCTAAAGGTCCTCGACGAGCGTGGTGCACACCTGCGTCCCCGCCGCGACGGGGCAGACGAGGGCGCGCCGGCGCATCTCATTGGATTTGCTGCGTGGATGGGACATCGGTCTTTCGATTATAATCGAAATTGATCAATTCCACTCAGCACCTCGAACGATTGGCGGGCTCTTCATGCGCAGACTGGCACTCGGGACCATCGCCGCGGTCCTTTCCAGCGGCCCGGGGCCGGCGCCGGCGCTCGGCGCCGAGGGGCTCGACCCGGCGCGCAACGCCGTGAGCCTCAACTTCTACGACGAGCCGAAGAGCCTCGACCCGCAGAAGGCGACCGACCACATCGCGATGACGATCCTCGGCCATATCGGCGAGGGCCTCGTGCGCCTCGACCCCGCGAACAAGCCGATCGCGGCCGGCGCCGAGAGCTGGGAGGCGACGGGCCAGGTCGTCTACACCTTCAAGATCCGCGCGGAGGCGCGCTGGAGCGACGGCAAGCCGGAGACGGCGGGCGACTTCGTCTACGGCTGGCGGCGCGCGGCGGACCCGAAGACGGCGTCCGAGTATGCGTTCCTGCTGCACCTGGTGAAGAACGGGCGGGCCGTGAGCGAAGGCAAGGCGCCGCTCGCAGATCTGGGCGTGAAGGCGGTCGACGAGCATACGCTCGAGGTGACGTTGGAGCGGCCCACGGAGTATTTCCTGCGGGTATTGAGCATGGCGACGTTCCAGCCGGCGCGCCGCGACCTGGTCGAAAAATGGGGCGACAAGTACGCCGCCGACGCCGACAAGATGATTTCAAACGGACCCTTCGTGATCGCGAAGTGGGAGCACGGCGCCGCGCTGATCCTGCGGAAGAACGACACCTACTGGAACAAGAGCGAGATCCACCTGGACGAGATCGCGATGCCGGCCGTCGTGCGCGACAAGGCCGAGGAGTTCGCGCGGTTCAAGGCCGGAAAATTCTCGCTCACCTGGTCGCTGACGAAGGAGCTCCTGCCGGAGGCCGAGAAGAGCAAGTTCCAGATCCGGAAGTACAACTACGGGACCGTCTGGTATCTGCAGCTCAACACGAAGCGCGGGCTGACGGCGAACGCGCACTTCCGGAAGGCCCTGCAGCTCGCGATGAACCGCGAGGAGTTCGTGAAGACGGTGCAGGGCATCCCGGGCTCGCGGCCGATCCACGGCATCGTGCCGGAGTACATGCCGGGCGTGAGCAAGCGGTACGGCGAGGAATACCCGCTCACCTTCGCCGAAGGGCAGATAAAAAAGGCGAAAGGGGAGCTCGAGGCGGCGAAAAAGGAGCTCGGCCTCACGAAATGGCCGGACTTGACGGTGCTCGCCAGCGACAACGCCGACACGCGGCGCGACATGGAGTATTTCCAGCGGTACTTCAAGGAGAAGCTCGGGTTGACGCTGAAACTCGACTTCCTCGCGATCAAGGAGCGGCTCGAGCGCACCGCGCGCGGCGAGTTCGACGTCGTGAACTCGGGGTGGGGGCCGGACTACCTGGACGCGATGACGTTCGCGGACTTGTTCACGAGCTGGAACCGGAACAACGCCACCGGCTGGTCCTCGGCGCAATACGACGCGCTGATCCAGAAGGCGATGGCCTCGGCGGACGCGAAGGAGCGCCTGGATGCGGTGAGCGCGGCCGAGCGGATCCTGGTGGCCGAAGCGCCGGTGCTGCCTTATTTCCAGCAGTTCCGCGTGTACGTGCAGGATCCGCGGCTGATCGGGGTGCTGCGGCGCACCGTCGGGGCCGACCCGGACTTCTATTACGCGAAGATCATGAAACCGGTGGCGTCGAAGTAAAAGCGGCGGCTTTCCGGCCTCCCCTCGGGCACCGGCGGGAACAAAATGTCACCGCGGCCCGCGCTTAGCCGGGCAGAAAGTGGAAGTGGTCCTGCTCGTCGACGACCAGGCTGAGGGCGCTCCCGCACTGAGGGCAGCGGCTCGGGCCGAGCATGGGCCATCTCGCCGACCTTCGTGATCTCGGCGCCCGCCTTCAGGACGTCGGTCGAAAGCTGACAGGATCCGCAGGTATAGGGCGCGTAGAGCGAGACGATCCGGACGGCGTGCCCGCGCATCCGGGTGAGGTCCGGGATCATGTTGAACAGCTCGATCAGGAACGGCGGGCACTCGTGGAACGCCAGCCCGTCATCCGGCATCGCCAGCACGAGATCGCGCAGCTTCATGGCCCCGGCGCTCGAGACCTGGACAGTTCCCTGAAAATTGACCGCGACCGGGTGGCGCGTCGCCTTCAGCACCGGGGCGAAATCCGCGTGCTCCGTGATCGTCCCGATCACGTGGAATACGTCGCCCGGCACTTTGAGCCGGAAGTCGGTCATGCCCCCGAGTATAGCGGAGTCGCGCGCTTCCCGGAACCGGGATAAGATCCCTGACATGAAGACCATTCGGACGAAGGCGCTCTTGGGCGCAGGGGTGCTGGCGCTGCTGGCGGCGGGCGCCGGCGCGGGGGTCGTCCTGCGGCAGGGCGTTCCGCACGGCTTTTGGGACGACTTTCCGGACGCGAAGGTCGGCTTCGACGAGCTGGGCATCCCGACGATCGAGGCGCCGGCCTGGGACCGCCTCCTGACCGCGGAAGGCTACGTGGTGGCCAGCGAGCGGCTTTGGCAGATGGACCTGATCCGCCGCAAAGC
>JAYVWD010000664.1:0-6750 GCA_043786345.1 Pseudomonadota bacterium | reverse complement strand
GAGGACCGCCTTCGCTTTGGCGCGGTCGAAGGGCATGGCGAGGATGTTTCCGAGGCCGAGCTCGCCGGCGAGCTTCACGTCGCCCTCGGTCATCCGCTTGGAATAGATCAGATAGGGGACGTGCCGGCGCCCGCGCCGCGCGCGCAGCTTCTGGACCAGCACCGTGCCGGGCATGGTCTTCATCTCCCAGGCGACGACGGCCATCTGGACGTCGCGGTCCTTGGCCTCCGTGAGCGCCCGCGTGGCGTTTGACACGGCATAGACCTTGGTGAGGCCGAGCTCGGCGAGCAGGACTTGAAAGAAGAGGAGGTTGGCCTCGTCTTCGTCGACGATCAGCAGGCGTTCGATGGGCATCGCGCGGTTCCCTTGAGGGTGGCGCAAGCTCTTCGTCGCCTTCGGGCGAAATCTTAGGCGTCGCCGCGGGGAATCTCGCCGCGAATGCAACATACAGTTATCACGGGCCTATCGTCGTAATTAAGCCGTAATCAACTGGTGGGCGGCTTGCCCGTCAGCCCGATCTCCGCGAGCCGCTGCGCCAGATACGTGCCGGCAGTGATCGGCGGGAAGACCTTTTTGCCGCCGGTGCGCGCGACGCAGCTCGGGAGCGGGTCCAAGTTGATCTCGGAGCGCGGGTGCACGAAAAGCGGCATCGAGAAGCGGCGCTCGCGGGAGTTGTCCGGGTTGACGACGCGGTGGGTCGTGCTTTTGTAGAAGCCGTTGGTGAGGTTCTGGAGCATATCGCCGGCATCGACGACGATCTGGCCCCGGAGCGCCTGGACGGGGAGCCAGGAGCCGTTGCGCTCGAGGAGCTCGAGGCCGCCGGCCGTCGCCTCGCAGAGGAGGGTGATGAGGTTGATGTCCTCGTGCGCCGCGGCGCGGATCGATGCCGGATGGGCGTCCTTCGGCACGGGCGGGTAGTGGATCACGCGCAGGACCGAGTTGCCGTTGCGCGCGGCCCCGGAGAAGAGGTCCTGGGGCTCGCCGAGGTAGAGGGCGCAGGCCTCGAGGAGCTTGTGGGAGCAGCGCTCGAGCTGGGAAAAAAGGCCCGAAAACGTCGGCTTGAAACCGGCGAGCTCGGTGGGCCAGACGTTCTCCGGACACTCGGAGGAGCGCGGTGTGCCGGCCGGCAGGTCGACGCCGACGTGCCAGAACTCCTTCAGATCGGGCGCCTTCGAGTCCTTCGCGTGCTCGCGGCCGAAGCTCGTGTAGCCGCGTTGGCCGCCGCCGCCCGGGATCTCATAAGCGCGCTTGGCCGCCTCGGGGAGGTCGAAGAAACGCGCGGCCGTGCGGTAGGCCTCGTCGATCAGGTTCTGGTCGACGCCGTGGCCTTCGACCGTGAAGAAGCCGGTGTCGATGAGCGCCTCGCCCACCCCCCTCACGAAGCGCGCCCGGCGC
Source organism: Pseudomonadota bacterium (assembly GCA_043786345.1). Classification (GTDB taxonomy): domain Bacteria; phylum Bdellovibrionota_B; class Oligoflexia; order Oligoflexales; family CAIYRB01; genus JANOTL01. The sequence continues at coordinate 5,355 of JAYVWD010000664.1, read as the reverse complement.
TCGCCGCCCGCGTCGAAATCCTTCAGGTCCACTAAGGGAACGGTCTGTGTCGCCATCGAAAGCCCTTTGCGAACTCTGCGTACTTTGCGGTTAAAAAAAAGGTGGTTTTCTTCGCGCCTTTGCGGTCAACGCCGGTCGCTGACCTGGGTGCCGCCGGGCAGCAGGTTGACCGCCCCCATCGACGGCTTCGCGCCCTGACGCAGCTCGAAATAGTCGTAGAGCCCCTCGGCCGCGAGCAGCGGCCCCTTGATGTGCCAATGGTCCTCGAGCATCACGACGGCCGCCACGGCGACCTCGGGGTTGTCGAGGGGCGCCAGGCCGGCGAACCAGGTGGTCAGCCCTTTCGGCGAGGTGCCGGTGAGGGTGCCGGTCTTGCCGCCGACGATGTCGCGGATCTTCTTGTATTTGCCCCGGCGGTAAGCGAACGAGGCGGTGCCGCCGCGGACCGAGGCGTCGAGGATGCCGATCATCTTGCGCGCCGTCTCCGGCGCCATGACGCGCTCGCCGGCGTTCGGGTTCTCGGGCGTGTCACGGAAGAGGCGGAGCGGCCGGCCGACGCCGTTGTTGGCGATGGTCGACATGAGCCAGGCGGCGTGCGCGGCGCTCAGCCCGACGTAGCCGAAGCCGGCGGCGAAGCTCCCGACGGTGTGGGCGCTGGAGTTCTCCGGGGTCGGCGGGAAGAAGGGGCTGCGCTCGATGGCGAAATCGGCGGGGACGCCGTTCTCCCAGCCGAGCTTGCGCGCGAAGCTGGTGATCGCGCCGAGCCCGAGGCGCGATAGCGCGATCTTCGCGAAAAAGCCGTTGCAGGAGCTCCCGAACGCGCGCCGGAGTGACATTGCGCCGGCGGCGTCTCGGCCGCGCTCGCTTTCGCGGCCGAGCAGCCATTCCCCGGATTCGCGGACGTGCGAGCAGCCGCCCGACAGGCCGACCGGCTCGGCCGGGTCCATGTCGGCGATCTCGAAGGAGGCCGCGGTGACGACGGTCTTGAAGACGGAGGCCGCGGGGAAGCCCTTGTGCAGGGCCGTATGCGCCCGGCCGCCCCAGGCGGAGGGGTCCCGGCCTTGCGCCATGGCGAGGACGTTTCCGGTGCGGACCTCGGTCATGATGATGCCGGCGATCGGGGACTGGTTGTCGGCGATGAAGCGCGTCAGCTGCTCCTGGAGGACCGGATTGAGGGTCGTCGCCCGGTCCACGCCGCCTTCGCCTCTGAGATAAATGATGCCGTCGGGCTTGGGGCCGGGGATCTGGTTGGGCACCTGCGGCAGCGCGACGGTCGGGGGCGGCGCCTCGGCGCGGCTCACCAGGGTCACGGCGGTGGCCGCGGCGGCAACGCACAGAAACGAGACGGCTCTCGTGGCTTTTTTCGTCATGAGTCCAATTTTTTTGAAGGCTGGCAGGCAGCTCGAGGAGCGTATAACTAGGTATTGTACCTTCGGAACCCTCCACTTAGAATCCCTTTTTCTCGTTTTTCGCGCGAGGGCTCCCATACTCGTCTTTCGCTACCTGCTGAAAGAGCTCATCCCCCAGTTCCTGAGCGCGCTCGTGGTGATCTGCGCGATCATCGTCGTGTCGCAGCTCGTGCGCCTCTCCGAGGTGCTCGTGACCTTCGGGCTGTCGCTCGAGAACGTGTTCCTGCCGTTTCTCTACATCCTCCTCCCGTTCGTCCAGCTCACCATCCCGATGGCGTACCTGTTCGCCGTGATGCTGACGTTCGGGCGTTTGAGCGCCGACGGCGAGTATCCGGGGCTGCTCGCGGCCGGCTATTCGCTGTCGCGCGCCGCGGTGCCGACGCTGCTCATCGGCGTCCTGCTCTACGCCTTCGCCGCGGTCTGCGCGCTCAATCTCGAGGCCTGGGGCCGGCGCGAGATGGTGCAGTTCCTCTACCGGAAGACCCAGACCGAGCTCGATAATATGATCAAATACAAGCTGCAATCAGGCGTATTTGTTGATGACTTCTTGGGCTACGTGCTTTATGTCGAGAAGATCTCGACCGACCGGACCAAGTTCGAGAACGTCCTGCTCGCGCCGGCCGGTGAAAAAGACGAGTCGCAGCGCGCCGGCTTCACGGTGCTGGCGCCCTCGGGCAGCATCTCGGGCACCGTCGAAACGGGCGACCTGCGCATGACCCTCGACAACGGCACGGCCTTCAGCCATTCGCCCGAGGGCGAGCAGACCTCGGTGCTCAAGTTCAACCACGCCGAGATCGACCTCCTGCGCATCTTCCAGGAGCAGATCCTCGGCGCCGACGCGGCGTCCGACGATTACCGCAGCTACACGTTCACCGAGCTCCTGAGCTTCATCAAGGCGCTCGAGGCGAATCCGCAGCGCGACGTGGTGGTGCTCCGGCGCGCCCGGTACCTGCTGCACAAGCGCATCGCGGCGCCGTTCGCGACGGTGACGTTCGCGTTTTTCGGGATGACGCTCGGGGTGAGCGACCCCCGCCGCGGCCGGAGCATCGCCTACATCGGCGTGATCGCGACGGTGATCATCGGCTTCGTGATCATGACGGCGTTCGACTGGCTGGTCGAGCACGGGCACATCCCGCTGCTGGTGGCCGCCTGGGCGCCGAACTTGATCCTGCTGGCGTTCGGCGCGTTCCTGCTGTTCCAGAAGAACCGGCTGCCGCCGGCGGAAGGCACGCTCGATCTGGCGAACCTGCCCTTGCTCGGGCGGCACGGGTATCTCCGGCGGTTGCTGCGGAAGCCGCGCGCCGCCTGAGACCGGGCTTGCGCTCGCGTCAGCCGCTTGCGAGAATCGACCCATCGTTCCGGTCACGGCGGCGGCCCCGGCGGCCCGCAAGGAGTAGGCGATGCGGATCCCTTCCCTGATGATTCTCGCGGCGGCCCTAGGGCTCGGCACCCCGGCGCGCGCGCAGGACGCCGCGCCGGCGACGACCTCGGAACCGGAGCCGGCCGCCCCCGCCGCGAAGACCGTCGAGGACGAGGGCGTGTCCCGGAAATGGGACGACGAAAAAACCGACGCCGGCGGCGGCCTCCTCGGCCCCGTGCGCGTCGGCCCGACCTTCGCGATCGGCTTCCCGCACGTCATCACCTACGGCGTCGACGTGCTGTGGGAACACCTGCTCAGCGGCGGGATCTCGACGGGAAAGACCCGGATCACGGCCTTCAAGCCCCTCGACGCGTCCGTGTCGAGCCTCGACGTCCGCCTGCGCTGGCACCCCTGGCTCGGGAGCTTCTTTCTCGGGGTCGCCTACGGCAACCAGACGATCGACGCGAGTGCCGCGGCGCAGGACCTCGCCGTGACGCTGCCGGGCGGCGTCAAACGCAAGGTCACCGCGTCGTTCGAGGCCGACGCGCGCACGACCTACTGGACGCCGCACCTCGGCTGGTTCACCGTCTACGACTTCGGCCTGACGCTCGGCTTCGAGCTCGGGCTGCAGATGCCGATCAAGGCGCACACCTCGATCGACGTGGAGCTGACCGGGGTCTCGGCCTCCGAGGAAAACCTCGTCAAAGAGTCGCCGGAGTACCAAAAGCAGAAAAAGGACGCGAAAGACGCCCTGGACAGGGTCGCGACGGTGAGCCTGCCCTACATCACGCTCCTCCGGATCGGCTGGCTCTTCTGAAAAACACGGTTTTTCCCGCGGTTTCCTGATCGTATCCAAAGGGGCAACAGTTGTTGCCCCTTATTCGCTGTTCGCGGTCCCGGGGCTTCGCTATAAGCCTCTCGTGCAGAGCAGCAAAAGCTTGGGGGCTCTAGGCCTTCGGGGGGAGTGTCCTGATCTCCAGGCTTTTGCCAGCCGCCAACGATTCCGGTCGCGCAACCTTCGGGGGAGACACTCGATGCTGATCGCTCTGATGGCCACGGTCCTCTCCGCAGCTAGGCCGGCGCCGCTCGCCGGCAACTGGGTGCTGCACCTCTACTTAGGCGACCACGTCTTCGACGACGAGGTCCAGGTCGCGCCGCAAGCCGACGGGGCCCTCGGCGGCACGCTCAAGGTTCCGGGCCGCTTCACCGCGCCGCTCGAGAACGTGCGGTCCGACGCGGCCGCGCCTACGCTCAGCTTCGAAATTACCGCGGACGAAGGCCACGGCCCTTTCCGCGTCCGCTACGAGGGCTCGATGCACACCGGCAACGACACCTTCGTCGGCTTCGCCACGATGCTCGGCGACCGCTCGCTACTCGGCGGCTTCGTCGCCCAGCGCCGCCCATAACCGGAACGAGATGCCCGCCGGCGTGCGGTAGCCGCACGTCAGGACCTCGGGGTGCGCCGACGAATAGGCGCGCTCCGGATCGACTGCCGCCAGGCCGCGCGCCGCGAGCGCCCGGACCGCGGCCGGCAGATCTGCGCACCAGAACTGCACCGACAGGGCCGCCGGCGCTGCGCCGGCCGCGGCCCGGCGCAGCCCGAGGCGGAAGGCGGTGCCGTCGCGAGCCAGGATGGCGTAGTCCGGCTCCTCGAGCACGACGACGAGGCCGACGCACCCCCGCCAGAACGCGAGCTCGGCCGCGAGATCGGCGACCCGGTATTCGACGAGTTGTTGGAAGGGGCCCTGCACCGGTCCTGCTTACCGCGAATCCCGCCGCGGCGATAGCGCCGAAGCGCCGGCCGAAAGCTCCGGGCTAAGCGTCCTATCCGCCTTGTTTCACAGCCATAAAGGCCTTAGTCCGAGAATGCCTCTAAAGTGCCGGCCCCGGTCGCCCGATCCTGAAAAGCGAGGGAATTTCAGGGAGGCTATCGTGTTTAGGGCGTCCAACGGCCAGGTCATCATCGCGCTGCTCGCGCTCGTCGCGGGCTGCGGCGGCCGTTTCTCGACGGCCGGCAACCCCGAGCCCGCCAAGGTCATTGCGTATGGCGCCCCGAACGGTCAGGCCAGTTATCAGGACGAGACGTCCTCGGTCGCGACCCTGCAGGCCGGCGAGGCGCGCAAGCTCCGCTTCGACAAGGCGACCGACGAGGAGCTCAAGAAGACCGAGGTGGACGTCAGCGGCGGCACGTTCGGCCGGCCCGTGCAGCTGCGGGCGGCCCAGGCCGGCTCGCTCGTAACGCCGCGCGCCCTCGAACTCCTGAAGCTCGACTACGCCGAGCCGGCGAGCCTGACGCTCCACCTTTCGACCCGGCCCGCCGGGACCAGGTTCGGCGTGCCGGTCATCGTGAGCATGCCGCTGCGGGCCGCGCCTCAGCTGGCGCTCGAGGCGACGTCGACCCTGGCCGCGATCGGCGTCGTGCAGCGCAACGGCGTCGTCCTCTTTCTGACCATCCCGACGGCCGACATCACGGTCACCGGCGGCTTCGCCTCGTTCGCCGTGACCGATCCTGGGTCCTATCAGCTCATCTATACGGAAGCCCTCGTCGCCGGCAAAGGCGAGGCCACCGTCGGCAGCGTCGCCGTC
>JAYVWD010000663.1:0-4058 GCA_043786345.1 Pseudomonadota bacterium | reverse complement strand
CCAGGAACTCGTCCCAGGTGACCGCGCTCGGCGGCGGCGCGGCGGCGGCGGGCGCGGGCTCGTCCAGGTGCTCGATCAGGACCGCGCGCCGGATGCCGGGGAGGCGCTCGAGGCTCGCGGCGATGGTCGCGGCGCCGTCGAAGACTTTGCCGTTGTATTGGTAGCGGGCGGTGAAGAAGACGACCTTCGGCCGCACCTGGCCGAGGCGGTCGCAGACCGCGGCGGCGCCGAAATCGGGCGAGCAGGACGACCAGATGGCGCCCAGCGCGGTGGCCGCGAGCATCGCGATCAGGGCCTCGGGGAGGTTGCCGACGACGCCCGCGACGCGGTCGCCCGGCTCGACCCCCTCCGCCTCGAGGGCGGCGGCGCAGCGGGCGACGGCGGCGGCGAGCCCGGCCGCGGTAAACGAGCGCCGGCGCGCGCCCTCGGCGTGCGCGATGACGACCTCGCGGTCCGCCGCGCCGTCGGCGGCGCCCGATAGCAGGTTTTCCGCGTAATTGAGGGTGGCGCCCGGGAACCACACGGCGCCGCGCATCCGCCCCGCCGGCGGCGGCACGTAGGTGGCGCGCGGCGGCGTCTGCCAGCGGATGCCGGTGAAGGCCGCCGCGAGCTGCCAAAAGGCCGACGGGGACTCCACCGACCAGGCGTGGAGGGCGGCGTAATCGGGCAAAGGCCCGGCGCCGTGGTCGCGGGCGTAGTCGGTGAAGCGACGCATCTGCGCTTGGGCGATGCGGGCGGGAGATGGCTGCCACAGGATGTCGCCGTATGCGGACATGCCCGCAGATTTAACTCAAAAGGGGCGGGGAGTCGAGGTGGGGCGCATTAACGCCGGCGCGGAGGCCGACGACGGGGCCCTGCCCCGCCGCCTACTTCGGCACCGTCTTGTCGAGCGCCCGCGCAATGGCCCGCAGCCGCTCGAGGCCTCCGGGTTTCCCCGCATCCCCTTCGCCCGCCGCCGGCTCGGCCTTGATCACGGACGCCGCCATCTTCGCCGGGGGCTTCGCGCCCGGCCCGGAAGGCGCCGGTGCCGCGCGCGGCGCCGGCGTCTGGTTGGCGCGCGCCGGCGGCGCCGTGGTCGACGCCTTGCGCGTATTGCGCTCGGTCGAGCCGTAAGTGGAGGCGGCGTAGCTCCGCGGCATCGCCGGCTCGCCGGCGACCTTGACGGCGGCGGCGGCGATCGCGTCGGCATCGGCGGCCGCCTTGCGCGCGGCGCCGCCGAGCTGCTTTTCGGCCGCGAGGAAGCTTCCCGGCGTCGTCGCGGACCGGCCGAGGCCCAAGTCCTCGAGCCGCCGGGACAGGCAGGCGCGGGTCACGCCGAAGAACGCCGCCGTCCGGCTCACGTCGCCGATTTTTTCGAGCGCCGTCCGGGCCATTCCCGCCGGTAGCAGCAAGGCGGCCGCGAACGCGTCGGCGCGGCGCTCCTTGCGCTCCGCCGGCTCGGATACCGCCGCGCCCGCGGCGGTGAGGGCATAGCGCTTGAGCGGGCAGGTCTCCTCGCGGAAGCCGCCCGCGGCGTAGTCGCCGGCGGCGATCAGCGGCAGGACGTCGAGCAGGTAGTGGCCGAACAGGTGCGCCAGCACGAAGCGCGCCGTCAGCTCGTCCAGGCCCGGCGCGAGCACGGCGCCGATCTTGAACGCGCCCCGGTGGTCGCGCGCGACGAGGGCGCCGATCGGGGCGGCCGGGGAGCTCACGGTGGCGACGCTCAGGCCCGCCGCCGAAAGCAGGCGACCCAGGTCGGGGCGCGGCGACGGGCGGCCGCCTTCGAAGTACTTTCGCGCCGCAATGGAGAGGCGCTCGACGTCGGCACCGCGCGCAAGGGCGATGATCTCCGGAAAGATGGCGATCACGGCTTCCTCCTTCTCGCCTTGGGGTCCATCTATATTGTACGGTAAGCCGCGCTCCGACGCGCGCCGAGGCGCCGGGACGGAAGCCCCAAAGACCGAGACTCGTTGGCGATGCGACCCCGCGTTTTGACCATTTCCAAACCCTACGTGGCGAGCGCTTACCGCCATAAGCTCGCCGCCATGGCTGCGCGCGGCGACCTCGAGGTCGGGCTCATCTGCCCGCCGGCCTGGGGGTCCCAGGCCTATGAGGAGGACCCTGAGGGCCGCTCACCCCCCTACTGGGTGCGGCAGGTCGGGATCGCCTTCAACGGCCGGAACCACTTTCACTTCTACCGGGGGCTCGAGGCCGCCGTCCGCGCCTTCCGGCCGGACATCCTGAACGTCGAGGAGGAGCACTACTCGCTCGTCACGCTCCAGGCGTTCCGCATCGCGGAAAAAGTCGGCGCCAAGCCCGTTTTCTACACCTGGCAGAACCTCTTCAAGCGCTACCCGCCGCCCTTCAACCTGATCGAGCGCCACGTCTTCGGGCGCGCCGCCGCCGCGATCGCCGGCAACCACGAGGCGGCCGGGGTCTTGCGCCAAAAAGGCTTTCGCGGCCGGCTGGCGGAGATCCCGCAGATGGGCGTCGAGCTCGCCGCCTTCGCGCCGGCGAGCCCCGATCCGGCGCTGCGGCGCGCGGAGAAACACCGCCTCGGGCTCGACCCCGACCGCTTCCTGGCCGTGTTCGCGGGGCGCCTCGTGCCGGAGAAGGGCGTCGGCGACCTGCTGCGCGCCCTCGCCGCGACGCCGGCGCTCGCGCCGGCCCAGGCCGTCGTCCTCGGCGATGGTCCGGAGCGCGCGGCGCTCGCGGCGCAGGCCGCGGCGCTGGGCCTCGGGGCGCGCGTAAAGTTCCGCGCCGGCATCCCGTCGCGCGAGGTCGCCGTGTACCTGCGCGCCGCCGACGCCCTGGTCCTGCCGTCGCGTTCGCGCCCCAACTGGAAAGAGCAGTTCGGCCGCGTCCTGGTCGAGGCGATGGCGGCGGAAGCGGTGCCGGTCGGCTCGTCCTCCGGCGAAATCCCGCGGGTGATCGCCGACGCCGGCCTCGTGTATCCAGAAGGTGACGCTCCGGCGCTCGGCGCGGCGCTCGCCCGGCTTCGCGTCGAGCCGGGCCTGGCTGAGGCGCTCCGGGTCCGGGGCCGCGCCCGCGTCCGGGCCTTCTATACCAATGAGCTGATCGCCGATCGCTTCGCCGAGCTCTTCCTCGAGCTCTCGAATCGCTGAAAATCGCGGGCGCAATCACCGGAACTCCTTGCCGAATCCCGCTGATTTAAGGTTTTCACGCGGGCGGCCGAAGGGGTATTTCGAGTGAATCAAACGAAGGGTGCGTGCGTCGCCAGGGGCTTGTCAAAAGGCCCGTATGGCGCCACCGACATGTGCACTCTAGGAGGTTCTTGGACCATGGGTCTTGCGCTGTTCAAAGAGAAGCGCTTATCGCAACGCCGCCGTCTGACCGGTCTGCTGCCGGGACGGCTCGTTTATGGCAAGAGTCGCCTCGACGTCTTCTGCAAACCGGTGGACTTGTCGGTCAACGGCCTCGGCATCGTGCTTGCGAAGGAGATCGAAGCCGGAACCAATATGGTGCTGCTGCTGCAGAACCGCGAGGTATCGCTGCAGGTCGCCTGGGGGCAGCCCGACTTCGGCAAGCAGGACATGTACCGTTACGGGCTCGTGACGCTCGATCCGGCGGACAACCTCGAGGAAATTTTCCTCGCGTCGGGTTGCCTCAAGTAACGCGCGCCGCAGCGAATGCCGGCGCATCACGAAGCCAGCCGCACGCGCTGCTGGCTGGTCTTCCCGCCCGACGCGCGTCTCCACTTGCCACCGCTTGCGGCTTACACCAATATGGGGTCTGACCTTCTGGACCCCTTACAGCAGGCGCCGCTCGTATGGATATCCGTCGCCTTCCGCTGCTACCCGCCCTGCCTCTGGCCCTCCTAGCGCTGAACGGGGAACCGGCGGCCGCCGCGCTCCGGACCGTCCGGCTGCCGCAGGTGCCCGACGCCGCGCGCTACGAGGGGACGCTGACGACGGGCGGCAAGTCTTTCCGCGTCCGCACGACCTCGCCTTGGATCCTGTGCCCGGAGGACTGCGAGGTCGACCTCCAGGTTTACGACGCGAAGGGGCGCCTGCTCGGCGGCGCGCAAACGGGCTCGGACGCCGCGGCGCCGCCGCAGC
>JAYVWD010000662.1:0-6925 GCA_043786345.1 Pseudomonadota bacterium | reverse complement strand
CGCGGGACGAGAAACCGTCGACGGCCTCCACCATCGACGCGCAGCCCCTGGCGCTCGAGCTCGCCGAGGCGCCCCCGGACCGCGAAGGCGAGCGGCCCTTTGCCGCGCAAAGCCGGCAGGTAAGACTTGGCGGTGGCGCGAATCTGCGCGGGCAGGCCGTCCCATTTGCCCTCGCCTTCGATCTGCAGGTCGCCGGCGCCGACCGGCACGGCGACGAGTCTTGCGACGTCGAGGCGCCATGGCTTCGGCGCCTCCTTGCCGGCCGGCGCGGCGGTGTAGACGAGCGCCACGTTGGTGAGCTCGAGCGCCAGGGGCTGCGCGTCGATGGTGGAGGCCGTCGACGGTTTCTCGTCCCGCGCAGGGCCGGCCTTTTCTTCGGAAAAATTGAAATTGGTCGTCCCGTCGCCGCGCGTCGCGACGAGGATCCGGGCGTCCTTGAGGCGGATGTACGGGATCTGCAGCACGTTCCGGAAGGCCGGCCAGAGGTCGAGCTTGATCTCCAGGTGGCCGGCGGAGAAGGCGGGCTCTGTGCCGGCCCAGGCGGCGTTTTCCACGGTGACCTTGTCGGCGATCAGGATCGGGTGGACTCCAAGGCGCAGCGCCAGCTCGCCGCCGACGCGGACCTCGCGGCCCAGGTACTTCTTGCTGTACCGGGCGACGAGTGGTCGCGCCCGGTTCCAGTCGTAGTGGTTCAGGTACAGGGCCACGGCGCCGAACCCGAGGGCCCAGGCCAGGAAGACGAGGCCGATGCGGCGCAGGAGGCGGATGGCGCGGGGATTCATGCGGGGACTCCGGAAAATACAGCAAGCGCGGCGAGTGGGCGGCGGCTTGCGGGCGATTTCCGAGCGTCCGCCGGCTCCGACTGGCTGGCGCGCCAGGTCCCGTCCCTACAAGCACACTTCGTGCCAAAGCGCGCGCGCGTCAGGTCAGGGCTTCGCTGCGACCGGACGGCGCGCCCGGCGCGCCGGGCTGCGGAACGGGATCCGTCACCAGCTCCTGAGCGGTGAGGCCGCGGGCGGCGGGGCCGTTGATGACCGCGCCGTCGGCGGCGAAGCGCGAGCCATGGCAGGGGCAGTCCCAGGTCGTCTCGGCCTCGTTCCAATGCACGGCACAGCCCATGTGCGGGCAAACGGGCGACAGGGCGAGGAGCTGGCCGTTCCCGGCGCGCGACACCGCAAGGCGGTGGCCGTTCACCTTGAAGACCCCGCCCTCGCCCGGCTTCAGCACCTCGTAGGCGGTGGAAAGGCCGGTGATCCCCGCCCCGACGACGGCGACGTCCACCTTCATGCGGCCGGCGAGGGGCGCGTGGCGCTCGCCGACCCAGGCGATCCGGGCGTCGAGCCACAGCGGAGGAAGCTCTCTGCGGTCCATATGGCCTCTCGGCCCGGCGCGCCGCCGCGGCCAAAAAAAGCGGGAGCCCCGGTCCGTTCGGGCCGGGACACCCTACTCAGACTACGGCGTTCATTGCAGAGCGGATGGACAAATCGAGATGACTTCGCTGGTCTGACGCTCGGTGCGCAGGCTCGGGTCTTCACTCGTGCGTTGCGCGATCACCGGGTTGCAGAAATCGCCGAGGTCCTTGATGTTGTTCAGCTCCGCGCAGGCCATTTCCACGTCGATGTTGTCGACCTTGCGCTCGATCTTCACGAACTGCTGGCACTGGATCGGGGTGGCCTCCTGTTGGGTCGGGAAGAAACGTTGCTCGACCTCGAAGCCCTTCATGATGACGCGCGCGCCGAGGTTCCGGCTGTTCTCGAGCGAGGCCGGCTTCGACTGGCCGGCGACCCACACATAAGAAAGCTCGCTGCAGGTGACCGTCGCCTTGATGGGCTTGAGCTGGTCGTTGGCCGACAGCTCAGCGCACTTCGCGCGCAGGTCTTCCAGGGTCACACCATAGTGGTCTTGTTGGGCGCCTTGTTCGGCCATGGCGGCGGTCGCACAAACGAACAGGGAACCAGCGATGAGGGTACGCACGAACATGATTCTCTCCTTCAATTCAGACACAAAGGGTGAACTACACACCGCCCGACCTCCGATCAATGCAGACCGACGATCTGACGGACGACATCCAAAGCCTCATTGATTCCCGCATTGTTCGAGCCGAGCTTGCCATCCTTGACGGGGACGACGATGTAGTCGGGGTGGTAACGGTGCGATTCGTTGAGCCACTCGCCGGCGATGACCTTGAGCTTGCCGTCGCGCTGCGTCGCCGGGTCGACGTAGAGCCGATAATCGTAGGTCGGCGCGTAGCGGTCGGTCGAGGACGTCAGGCTGTCTTTGATCTCGGACCGGTGGATGACCATCCAGGGGAGCGCCCGCACGATGTAGGCGTTGTCCTTTTCCGGGTCCTTCTTGACGTTCCAGCGGACGCGGTAGACGGGTTTCGCCCAGACCTCGGGGCCGGCGTCGCTGTCGATCGCGAACGGCTGCTTGTCGTCGCCGAGGCGCTTCATGAAGATCCGGTGGAAGGCCTCGGGGCGGATGTCCTGGATCGAGCCGTCGGTGATGTCGTTGCCTTCGTAGCGGATCCCGTAGATCTTGCTCGTGGCCTTTTCGTGGATCTTGGTGAGCAAGGCCTTCTGGTCGTTGACGGTGAAATCCACGCCGTCGACGGTAACGGTGGCCTTCGGCTCGGTGGTCGAGATCGAGGCGAGGGCCCAGGGGGCGCAGAGGCCTTCCCAGCTTTCGGCGCCGGAGGCCATGGTGGCCTTCTTCGCCTCGTCAACTGCGTGGCCCTTCCGACCGGCGTTGTCGACGGCCTTGTCCAGCTTCGCGAGCGGCGCGGTCTCGCCGTCATAGAGCTCGTTGCCGCGGATCGGGTACCAGAAGCCGGCCCAGGGCATGTCGACCTTGAGCTCCTCCCAGCCGTCCTTGCCGTCGGCGGCCTTGGGCGTCTCGTTGATGTAAAGGTCGCCGAAGTCGGCCGCGATCTCGGCGATCGCCTTGATTTCCAGCGGATGATACACGACGCTCGGCAGCAGCGGGTTCACCGGCACGCCGGCGCCCTCGGGGCCGGCGTCCTCGGGGCCGGCGCCCTCGGGGCCGGCGCCCGAGCCGCTGCCAGGCGTGCCCGTGTTGTTCGGGTTCGTCTGCTCGGGCGCTTTGGTGAGCTCGGTCTCGAGGAGCTTGTTGAGCTGTTCGTACTTGGAATCGAGGCCCTGAAGGGCTTCGGGGCTCGGCGTCCCGGCCTGAAAGAGGGCCAGGAGCTCGGCCTCTTTGTTGAGCTGGAGCGCGATCCGGGCGACGGTCTTCGAGTCGTTTTTACTGGCGGCGTCGTCGCGCTGCGCCTGAAGCTCGGCAGTCTTCTGCTGGGCCGCGACGCAGTCGGCGCTGGTGGCCGTCGGGCAGGCCGCGGCGGGCTGAGCCGCGGGGCCGGTGTTTCCCCCGACGTCTCTTGATGACTCGTGCCCTCTCGTCTTTTCGCAGCCGAGAAGAGCGGCGGCCACGATGCTGCAACATGTCAGCATTCGGGTGAGTTTCGACATTTCGCGGTCTCCTGATGAAGCGGTGTCATCCGAAAATTCGAGGGCTCATGAGCAAGCAATGTGCCAAGGACGCGAATGGCGCGACGGCGCACCCGGGCGCACGCATTTCCTCGGTTTTAACCGGGAAAGCTCATGCCATTTAATGATCGCCGTGGGTTTCCCGCCGCGTTGCGCGGCCGGCTCGGCTGCTTTTGGCGCGATACACATGAAGGAATTCCGAAACAGCGGGCGTTGGCAAAAATTGCAGGACACACTCCGCGGCGCGGCACCACGCAAGTTTCTTGCGGATCCGTCGGCGTTTTTCGCGCTCATGGCATAAAAGGTGCATTTCAATTTGCTCGACTTACCGCGGGGAGACGCGAACGATGGATACCGAACGAAACGTCCTGCCGGACAACGACCGGGACCCGCTCGCCGACAAGCTGCTCGACCGGATCCTCGACGACGTGAGCGAGCTCGCGCTGCTCGGCAAGCTGTTGGCGAAGAACGAGGTCGGCGTGGCGCTGAAGCCGGTGAAGCGCGTCCTCGCGAGCGCGGTGATCGCCGCGGTCCTCGGCTTCGCGGGCCTTCTGGATTTGATCCACCTGAGCGTCGCCTACGCGATCGGCGGCGAGGTCGGCGTCAGCCGCGCCTGGCTCGGTTGGTCGGCCTTCGTGCTGCTGGCGCTGGCGTCCGCCATCGGCTATTTCGGAACGCGCCGCCGCGCCACGCACCGGCCGCAGGCTTTGGTCAGGGGTCAGCAGACCGCCCTGCCGGTCTAGGCAGGATCCGCGCGGATCAGACCGGCGGACGACGCCCTTGAAAGGCGTTGAGCACGAGCGTGATGATGAAAGCCACGAGGAAGAAGAAGAACAGGACCTGCGCGATGCTCGACGACGCGCCGGCGAGCCCCCAGAAGCCACATAGCCCCGCGACCAGCGCGATCACGAAAAAAATCATACTCCAGTAGAGCATCCCTCGGCCTCCTTGCGCGCGCTCTCGACCGGATGAGGAATGCAAGGTCCATGCCCCTGCTTCAAAAGGAACGCCGGGGTGCGCAAACGATGGCACGCCTCATGTCGCCCGGGCGAGGTAAGCGCGCGTCAAGGCCGCCGTCAGCGCCCGGTTGATCGGCAGTAACTCGCCGAGGCCCGAGCCCGCGCCGGCGAGCGCCGCGACGGCGTCGCCGACGGAGGTGATCGCCGGCGGCGTGAGCTCGCCCCGCTCGACCCGCGCGCCGAGCGCGGGCGTCCGCAGGATCGCGCACGTGCTCAGTTGCGGGCGCCCGTACTTATCCCGCGCGGACGCGAAGCCGAACAGCCGGCAAAGCCCGGGGCGGAGGTCGTAGTGCGCGCATTTCCCGCGCGCGCCGTCGGCAAACTCCGGCACGAAGAAGGCGCAGCGGCCGTCCGGATCCGCGGCGGCCCGCTCGTACACCGCGTCGGCGACCGGCCCGCTCCGCTCGAGGAGCGCGAACGCCGCCGGCAACATCTCGGCGACGCGGGCCTCGACCCCGCCGGGTCGCGCGCAACAGGCGCCGCACCCCGGCGGACAGCTCACGCCGGCGACCCGCGAAAACGCCGCGGTGCGCTCGTCCGCCGCGGCGAAGAGGCGCTCGACCGCCCCGGACAGCGCTTGAATTTCGGACTGGCTCATAGTCGCCTTTTCGGGCCAAGCGCCAGCCTAGCACAGTCCGCGGGGATTCAAGGCGCGCCAAACAGCTGCGTCGCCATCAAGGTCCGCGCATCGGCCGAGATGCTGACGCCGACGCCGATCACCGCGTAGGCGCCGAGCATGTTGGCGCGGTGGCCCGCCGAGTTCCACCACATGTCGACGATCTCGGTGGCGAGCTGGTCGACCGTGAGCTTGTCGGTGCCGTAGGTCGTGCCGACGTTCTCGGCCCCCAGGAAGAAGGGCATGACCGCGCCGAACTCGGCCTTGTACACCACCTCCCGGTCGTCCGGGAAGCCCGCGTGCCCGATCGTCCCGGCCGCCTGCTGCTGGCCCGACCAACCGCGCGCCACAAAAGACAACTTGGGGTCGAGCGTCAGCTGCTTCGTCCCGTCGCGGTGCGCGTTCGTGGCCTTGAGGATCGCGAGCTCGAGCTGGCACACCGTCACGGCCGCCTTGTAGCAGGAGGGATCGGTGCTTTCGGCGACGTTGATCGTCTTTGGGGTCAAAGGCCCGGGCGCCGCGGCCGAGGTCCCCAAGTCGCTCATCGGCATCGTGCCGCCGTCGGTCGCGGCCGGAGGGCCCACATAAGGCCCGGCGGTCGCCGTGGAGTTGGGCGCCGGCTCGCTCACCGTCGTCGTTGTCGTCGCCCCGCCGAACGCGTCGGCGGAGGGTCGCGCCGCTGTCCGCGTCGCCGACGGCGGCGCGCCCGCCGCGGGCGCCTGCTTCGCGCTGGACCCGGACGACTCACGGGAGTCGTTCCCGTTGCCGCACCCGCTCAGGCCGTGCGCCAGGCTAAACGCCAGGATCGCCGCAAAATACCGAAGCTGAACTCGCATCTGGGGTCTCCTCTAATGATCCCCTCTGGCACCAGGGAAGGCATTCGGCGGCCTCGCCAACGGCCCGCATTTTTCTTTCTTCTGCCGTTTTTACCGGCACTTGTCCGCTTCGGTCCCGGTCCGGCACAATTGCGGCACGGCCGAATCGGCCGCCGCGCTGGCGCTGTAAGTCCCGGCCGCTCCTGTCCAAAGACCAGCCACCCGGCCCCGTCTTGAGCGCGCAAAAGCCCCGGCGCGTCGGGGAAATCCTAGGAATCCAAGCGCTTATGACCGGGTACCGCCTTTGCAACACGGCGCTATGGGCCCCTGTGCCGTCCTTCCTCGCGGAGTGTCCATGCGCTTGTTCCTGCTGCTGCCCCTCTCCCTCGCCCTCCTGACGGCTCAATCCGGCTCCGCCGTCGTGCGCCTCCAGGCCGCGCCGCGCGCCGAGGAAGCCGTCTGGGTCGAGCGCCACGCGAAGATCAACGCCGCCGCGGCCAAGGAAAACGTCGAGGTCGTACTGCTCGGCGACTCGATCACGCAAGGCTGGGACTATCAGCAGCCAGTATGGACGGCGCACTTCCCGCGCCTCAAGGCCGTCAACGCCGGCATCAGCTCCGACCGCGTCGAGCACGTGCTCTGGCGCGCCGACCACGGCACCTTCGACAAGGCGCGGCCGAAGGTGGTCATACTGCTCGCCGGCATCAACAACCTGGCCGTCGCGACGCCCGAGCAGATCGCCGGCGGCCTCGCGGACGTCATCGCCACGATCCGCCGGAAATCCCCGGATTCCCGCATCCTGCTCATGGGCCTCTTCCCGAGCGGCCACGCGGCGGACAACAAGCGCCGGCCCAGGGTCGAGGCGGTGAACGCGCTCGTCCAGAAGCTCGCGGACGGCGACCGCGTGCGTTACCTCGACATCGGCCCGAAGCTCCTGGAAAAGGACGGGACGCTCGCGAAGACGACGGCCTT
>JAYVWD010000661.1:0-8174 GCA_043786345.1 Pseudomonadota bacterium | reverse complement strand
GCGCGACGGAACCGAGGGCCAGAATGCGAAGCTTCACGCGGAACGCCATGGGGACCTCTTCCGTACCTTATGATGAGGTCGAATCGGCAGAATGCGTTGGGAGATTGAGGGTTTAGGAAATAGGGAAAGGGATTCGGGCGCTTGGGCCCCGCATTCGGCTCAATGATCCCATGGCAGCCGGAGGGGGGCCGCCCTGGCCGTCCCGCGGCGGGGAGCGTCGGGGGGCGCGACGCCGGGCGCGCCGTCGGCGACGGCGCGGAACTTCGAGCGGATCTCCGGCGCCACCCAGGCGAGCGGCTCCCGGCGCTTGGCATCGGCGACGCGCTGCGTCAGCGCGCGCTTGACGTTGAGCGCGGTGCCGCCCGGTCGCTCCGGGTCGCTTAGGCCCGGCGCCGTCACGCGGAACTCGACCCAGAGCGGAATCAGGGCGCCGTAGGCGAAAGCCACGAGGCGCTCGAGCTCCTCGGCGACCGGCGAGTGCCAGAGGCGCTGCGCGTTTTCGACGAACAGTACCGTCCGGCGCTGTGCCGACGGCAAGATCTGCGGCAGCACGACCGAGCCCTTGCCGCGGTCGAGGGTCACGACGTGCGCGTCGAGGCCGAAGCGCCAGGCCGCCGACGCGGCGAGCGACCAGACCGACGGCTGGCGCGCCTTGGGGCCGCCGGCGAAGTAGGCGAGGCCTTTGGCGTTCGTGCCGGCGGCGATGGCGGCGAGCCGGTGCAGCGCGACCTGCGCGACCGGCGACTGGAGCGCGGCGCGCAGGCCGACGCCGTCCTGGCCCCAAGTGGCGTAGTAGCGGCCGCCGAGGCGCCGCACGGCGGCGAGCCGGCCGCGCAGGTCGCAGGTGAGCGTCGTGTTCGTCGCGCTCGTCCAGCGCGCGCCGGTGCCGCCGCAGCAGCTCGAGCGCGCGGCATCGAGCTCGATGGCGCCGTCGGTGACGGTGAGCGCCGGGAGCCACTCCTTGATCGCGGGGTCGGCGAGGCCCGCGAGCAGACAGGTCACTTCGGCCCGCCCTGAACGCGGAAGTCTTTGCCCGTCAGCTCGACGAACTGCGTCATCTCCTGCAGGCGCGAGAACATGCGCCGGCCGATGCGCGTCTCGAGCGGATCGCGCTCGGAGGTGAACTCGCTCATCCCCTGGCTGGACGGGCGCTCCAGGTCGATCTGGTAGGAGATCGCGAGGTTGCGCGGCTCGAGCAGGTAGTTGGTCGAGGCGATGATGGTCTTGTTCTGGTCGTAGCGGCGGCAGATCAGCTGGTCGAGCACCGTGAGCTCGTAGTCGCTGTTGCGCCCCTTGCCGAGCTCGTCGATGAGCAGCACGTCGACGTCGATCAGCGGTTGGAGCTGCGTCGTGTCCGCCTTGCCCTCGGAGAAGCCGGCCTTTAAGTCGCAGAGGAGCTGGAAGAAGTCGGTGAAGCGCACGGTCCGCCCCTCCTCGGCCATTTCCTTGGCGATCGCGGCGAGCAGAAACGTCTTGCCGACGCCGACCGGGCCCGTGATCAGGAGGCCCTTGCCCTTGACGGGTTTGAAGCGGGCTTTCCAGCGGCGCAGGTCGGTCACGAAGGTGCGGCCGTTGCCGCTGAAGTTGGCGAAGCGCTCCATCGAGGCGTCGGCGTAGCGGGCCGGGATCATCGCGGCGTTGAGGAGGTTGGCGACGACGTTGGGCGACGGGTCGCGGCAGCTCCGCGAGGTATTGCCCTCGAGCAGACGCGCCTGGCCGAAGCAGGCCGGGCAGGTCGTCACGCATTTGCAGAGCTCGGCGTGCGCCAGGGCGCCGCGGGTGCCGACGACGTAGCCTTTGCCGCCGCAGCAGGCCGCGCCGGCCGTTTTGAGGGCGCAGCGCGGGGCCGTCACCTTGGGCAGGTCAGCCTTGCCGGCGCCGGACCCGTCGAGGAGCGAGCGCACCAGCGCAATTTTGCGCATCTTGCCGGGATCATTGACGAACTGGTCGCTCATGCAGCTCCCGGCGCGAGGCGGTGGGATGGACTAAGGGATTGACCGGTCGGCCAGGGTCTGTTTTACTCCGCGCCGATCAGGAGCCCAACAGTTATTTATGAACACCGCACTCGCCATCATTCTGCTGAGTTACGCGACCTTCGGGGCGGTCTTTGAGCGCGCGCACGAGCGGAAGGTCCAGGGGCGGGACGACCTCGAGTCCGTGACGGTGCTCGCGGGGACGCCGGCGTATGAGTTCACGCGCGTCGTCGCGCGGGCCGAGCGCGCCTTCGACGAGTTCGGATTCTGCACGGCGTCGCGGGTCGGGGACCATCTTTTTCTGACGAACTACCACTGCGATCAGCCCTGCGCGGCCACGCAGTTCCGCATGGGTTACGTCGAGGGCTCGTCGCGCGAAGACCAGGCGGTGTGGAAGTGCAAGGCGCTCCTGCACAAGGAGCTCGAGTTCGACTACGCGCTCTACGAGGTCGAGCCCGGCGACGCGGAAACCGCGCAGCAGGCCTCCCAGTTTCCGATCCTGACGCTCTGGGTCGGGCCGCTCCGCGACGGGCAGCTCGTCTACGCGGCGAGCCATCCGGTCGGCAAGGCCATGCAGCTCGACCGGAGCGACGCCTGCGTCATCACCGACGCGACGCCGTTTCTGTCGACGATGGGCCGCCTTACCGTGAAGCACGGCTGCGACACGGAAGGCTCGTCGAGCGGCGCGCCGCTGCTCGACCGGACGACGGGCTACGGCGTCGCGCTGCACTGGGGCGGCCGCCTCGAATTCAACGAGGCGATTCCGATGAGCCTCGTCGTGAAGTCGCTGCGAGAGCATGTCCCCGCGGTGATCGGGCAGCTCGACCTCGCCGGGGAGTGAGGCCGTTAGCTCGCCTTGACGGGCGGTCGCGCCTTGTCCTTCTCTTTGTCTTTGTCCTTCTCTTTGTCTTTGTCCTTCTCTTTGTCTTTGTCCTTCTCTTTGTCCTTGAAGCCGACGCGCTTTTTCAGCGCCTCGTTCTCGGTCTTGAGGTGCGCGAACTCGATGTTGAGCCGGCGAATAGTCGCCGAGAGGTCTTTGACCAGCACGGCGAACCAGGCGGGCACCGTGGAAAGGAGCTTCTCGCGCATGCCTTCCTTTATGACGACGGCCTTGACCTCGGTCAGGCACTTCGCCGTGGCGCTGCGCACGTCGCCCTCGAGGAAGGACATCGTCCCGAGCACCGACTTGTCGCCGACGACCGCGACGACGGCCGACTCGCCGTTTTCGGCGTTGCGGACGGTGAGCTCGACCTTCCCGGTCTTGATGAAGTAGAGGTCGCCGCCCTTCTCACCTTGGCGGAAAAGCGTCTGGCCCTGTCCGAAGACGGTTTCGTTCGGCTCGGTCACGGTCGCCTCGTTCATTCATGCGTTTGCGGATGCTGCGTTCGATTATACTATAATCGAAGCAGGGGGTCCCATGTTGAAGGTCGGCGCCAACCTATCGATTCCACTCGACGAGTTCGACCTGAGTTTCGCGCGAAGCTCCGGTCCCGGCGGGCAGAACGTCAACAAGGTCAACAGCAAGGCCGTTCTCTACTGGACGATCAGCACCTCGCCGAGCGTGCCGCCGGGCGTGAAGCAGCGCTTCATGGCCAAGTATGGCAAGCGCCTGACCACCGAAGGCGTGCTGGTGCTGACCTGCGACGAGCACCGCGACCAACGGCGCAACATCGACGGCTGCATGGAGAAGCTCGCCGACATGCTGCGCGAGGTCCTGGTGCCGCCGAAGCCGCGGCGGCCGACCAAGCCGTCCCGCGGCAGCGTCGAGCGCCGCCTTTCGGGCAAGAAATCGCAGTCGGACAAGAAGTCGCGGCGCTCCAAGCCGGACTACTGAAAGTCTGTCGAGACTTGGTCAGTTGCAAGGAGCCGGCCGGCGCGCGGACCGGAGTTTACGTCGGGTAAATGAGGATCCGCGCGCCGGTCGGCGACGCGGCAGATGGCCGTTTATCGACAGACTTTGAGGCGGGGCGTTCCCACTATGGCCGACAAATGCCTCCTCTTCGCCTATGGAAAGCTGCAGCCGGGCGCGTCGCCGCCCCGGACGGCCTCCAACTTCTGGCGCGACCAGCTGCGGGCCGAGCTCTACGACCTGGGCCCCTACCCGGCCGCGACCCGGATCGGGACGGCCGACGACGTGATCGAGGGCTTCGTCATCGAGTTCGACACCGACGAGCTGACGGATCTGGACGACTTCGAGGACACCGACTCGGGCGAGTTCGTGCGGCGCACGGCGACGACCGAGCAGGGCTTCGAGGTCTACGTCTACGAGTACGGCCGCATCGTGCCCGCGGGCTCGGCGCGCATCGCCAGCTGGACGCCCAAAGCCTGAAGCGCGGTCAGAGCCGGAGCGCGCCTAAGATGCCGTCCACGCTTTTCTTCGCGTCGCCGAAGAGCATGAGGGTGTTATCCTTGTAGAACAAGGGGTTGTCGACGCCGGAGTAGCCCGTCGCCATGCCCCGCTTGAGGACGATGCAGGCCTTCGCCTTCCACGACTCGAGCACCGGCATCCCGTAGATCGGGCTGGTCGGGTCGTCGAGCGCGCCGGGGTTGACGATGTCGTTGGCGCCGATGATGAGCGCCACGTCGCACTTCGGGAAGTCGGCGTTGATCTCGTCCATCTCGAGCACGATGTCGTAGGGGACGTTGGCCTCGGCGAGCAGCACGTTCATATGGCCGGGCAGGCGCCCTGCGACCGGGTGGATCGCGAAGCGGACGTCGATGCCCTTGTCGCGCAGCAGGGTCGTGATCTCGCGGATCGGGTGCTGCGCCTGGGCGACGGCCATGCCGTAGCCCGGGACGATGATGACGCTGCGAGCGTCCTTGAGGAGCTCGGCCGTGCCCTCGACGGTGGTCGCGATGGGGTCATGGGTCGGGGCGGCGGCCGCGCCGGTGAGGCCGGCACTCTTCGCCTTCCTCGCCGATTTGGTCTCGGCGCCGAAGCCGCCGAGGATGACGCTCACGAAGGAGCGGTTCATGGCGCGGCACATGATGTACGAGAGGATCGCGCCGCTCGACCCGACCAGGGCGCCGGTCAGGATCAGCAGGTCGTTCGCGAGCATGAAGCCGGTCGCCGCGGCGGCCCAGCCCGAGTAGCTGTTGAGCATCGAGACGACGACCGGCATGTCGGCGCCGCCGATCGCCAGGACCAGGTGCCCCCCGAGGAAGAGGCTAAGGCCCATCATGATCAGGAGCGGCATGGTGCCTTGGCCCGGCGCGGCCATCACGAACCGGGCCCCGAGCGCCAGGCAGGCGAGGAAGACGACCAGGTTGAGCAGGTGGCGACCGGGGAGGAGGAGCGGCTTGCTGCCGAGGAGCTCCTGAAGCTTCGCGAAGGCGACGATCGAGCCAGTGAACGTGATGCCGCCGATCAGGACGCCGAGGAAAATCTCGGTGTTGTGGACCCCGGCGGCGGCGCCGGCCAGCTCCGGGTGCGGCCCGTAATAGTTGGCGGTGCCGACGAGCACCGCGGCCAGGCCGACGAAGCTGTGGAGGATCGCGACGAGCTGCGGCATCGCCGTCATGGCGACCCGGGCCGCGATCAGCGCGCCGAGGGCGCCGCCGACGCCGAGGGCGGCGATCAGGCTCAGGCCCGCGCCGCCGCCGCCGAAGGTCTGGCCCGAGAACAGCAGGGTCGCCAGGATCGCGACGACGAATCCGATGATGCCGTAGAGGTTGCCGCGGCGCGCCGTCTCGTGCTGCGAGAGGCCGCCGAGGCTCAGGATAAAAAGGACGCCGGAGAAGATATACGAGGCGGTCATCAGACCTTGCATGAATCCACTTCTACTTTCTGAACATGCCGAGCATGCGCTGCGTGACCCAAAAGCCGCCGGCGACGTTGATGGTGGCGACGAGGATCGCGACGACGGCGAGCGCCGTCGTCAGGGGGCCGCCCCCGACTTGCAGGATCGCGCCGATGACGATGATGCCGCTGATCGCGTTGGTGACGCTCATGAGGGGCGTATGGAGGGCGGGATTCACGTTCCAAACGACCTGCCAGCCGACGAAACAGGCGAGCACGAAGACGGTGAAGTGCGACAGGAACTCCGGCGGCGCGACCTGGCCGAGGAGGGCCAAGCCGGCGCCGATGCCGATCAGGGTCGCGGCGGCGCGCTTGCCCGAGCCGGCCTTGCGCTTGCCGCCGTGCTTGCCGGCTCGAGCCGGCGCCAGGATCGGAATCGCCGTCGTAAGGGTAGGTTTCGGCTGCCCTTCCCGCTTCGGCGGCGGCCAGGTGACGACGCCGTCGTGGAGGACCAGCGCGCCGCGCACGACCTCGTCGGCGACGTCGACCTTGAAGCCGCCGCCCTTGCAGAGGTCCTGCAGGAAGGCGACGAGGTTGTTGCCGTAGAGCGTGCTCGCCTGCGTCGGCAGCCGGCTCGGCAGGTCCGTGTAGCCGATGATCGTGACGCCGTGGCGCACGACCACCTGGTCCGGAACGGTGAGCTCGCAGTTGCCGCCCGTCTCGGCCGCGAGGTCGACGACGACGCTGCCCTGCTTCATCGTGCGCAGCATGTCCGTGGTGATCAGGATGGGCGCCTTGCGGCCCGGGATCAGCGCGGTGGTGACGATGATGTCGACGTCCTTCGCCTGGGCCGCGAAGAGCGCCATTTCGGCCTTGATGAAGGCCTCGCTCATGACCTTGGCGTAACCGCCCTCGCCCGTGCCTTCTTCCTTGAAGTCGAGCTCCAGGAAGTCGCCGCCCATGCTCTTGACCTGGTCCCTGACCTCGGGGCGGGTGTCGAAGGCGCGCACGATGGCGCCGAGGCTTTTGGCCGTGCCGATGGCGGCGAGGCCCGCGACGCCGGCGCCGATGACGAGGACTTTGGCCGGGGGGACCTTGCCGGCGGCGGTGATCTGGCCCATGAAAAAACGACCATAGTGCGTCGCCGCCTCGATGATGGCGCGGTAGCCGGCGATGTTGGCCATGGAGCTCAACACGTCCATCTTCTGGGCGCGCGAGATCCGCGGCACGCAGTCGAGGGCTAAGACGGTCGCGTGGCGGCCGGCGAGGCGCTGGAGCAGGTCGCCGTTGCGCGCGGGCCAGACGAGGCTGATGAGGTTCGCATGGTCGCGGAGCAGGTCGGCCTCGTGCACGCCGAGCCCCGCATGGGGGCCGGGCGGCTGCACCTTGAGGACGAGGTCGGCCGTCGCCCAGAG
Organism: Pseudomonadota bacterium; assembly: GCA_043786345.1. Classification (GTDB taxonomy): domain Bacteria; phylum Bdellovibrionota_B; class Oligoflexia; order Oligoflexales; family CAIYRB01; genus JANOTL01. Next base: position 1,047 of record JAYVWD010000661.1, on the reverse strand, counting down.
GGCGCGCGGGTCGGTGACGATGCGGGCGCCAGCCTTAACGTAGTCGGCGTCGGGAAAGTGCGCCTGCGCGCCGGCTCCGGCCTCGATGGCGAGCTCGAAGCCCAGCGCGATCAACTTCCTGGCCGTTTCCGGGGTGGCGGCGACGCGGTTCTCGCCGGTGAGGACTTCTTTCGGAATCGCAATGAGCATCGTGTTCAAAATCGCCAAAAAGAGACTAAGGTCGCGGGAACTTGCGACCTTATCATGGAGCCTGGACGGGCCCCAAGCGCGATTTTGGACCGTTCAGAGGCAGGCTTCGCCGAAGGCGTCGTTGCGGCCGAGATAAGCGTCGAACATCAAGCGCTTGGCGCCCGGGCAGTCGCAGCCGCGCCGATCGCTCGTCAGAGTTCCTCCCAGCTCGGCCGTGCAGGCGCGTTGGAGCTGGCCGAGCTCGGAGCTCGGGTCGGCGTCGGTCGGGTTCGCGGCCGTGTCGGTCTCGCGGCTGCAGTCGGTCCGGAACGTCGCGGCCTGGCCGTTGTAGCCGTCGTAGTCGAAGCGGCGGCGGGAAGCCTCGCCGCAGAGCGCATAGGTGTCAGAACAGGTGACGCCGCGATGGCCGGCGGCGACCGCATCGCACTCGCGGCGGATCAGGTCCGCCTTCTGCTGGACGGTGAGGCCGGCGGTGTTCGGATTGACGTTGGTGTTGTTATTGTTAGTACCGTCGAGGCGGCGCTTGCACTCTTCCTCGAACTCGGTCACGTAGCGGGTCGCATAGGGGGCGTACTCGAGGTCGCGCGTCCGGCCGTTGAGGCAGGTGCACGCCATGCGGTTCCGGTCCCGGTCGTAGCGCGCGTAGTAGTCGCTCGAGGCGTGGCCGTCGATGCGCTGGTTCGCCAGGCGCTGGCAGGCGTCGGCGAGTGCCGCGCGCAGGCGGTCGTCGGGCGAGGCGTCGGCCGCCGAGCTGCTCTTGCAGGCGACGGCATAGCCGGTGCCGTCGAGGCGGGCGCCGTTGACGTAGCAGAGGTGGTTGCCCCTGGTGGTGACCAGGACGTTGAAAGTGACGTCGGC
>JAYVWD010000660.1:0-6370 GCA_043786345.1 Pseudomonadota bacterium | reverse complement strand
GTTCATGCCGACCGAGGAGCTCGGGCGGCTGGCCGCGATCGGCAAGATCGTCGAGAAGAAGAAGGGTGAGCTGATCCTGATGCAGGGCGAACCGGTCCCCGGCATCTTCCTCGTCGGCGAAGGCCTGGCGGGCGTGCACGCCCAAAAGCCCGAGCGCCAGATCGCGGAGCTCAAGGTCGGCGAGTCCTTCGGCGAGATGAGCTACCTGGAAAACGCGCGGGCCTCGGCCACGATCCGCTCCGAGGCGCCGGCGACCAAGTTGATCCTCTTCCTCCACGGCGACCTCAAACTGCTGATCGACAGCGACCCGGTGATCGGCCGCTGCCTCTACCAAGGGATCGCGCTGCAGCTCTCGAAGAAACTACGGGCGACGACCGACAAGCTCGCGCACGAGCTCGGGGTCGAGGACGAACGGACGAAGAAGGTCCTGAGCTCGGCCGAAGCGGGGAAGGAGCGGGGCGCGATCCTCGCGCAGATCGCCGAGTTTCATCAGCTCGCCATCGGCCAGCTCGACGGGTGCCTGAAGAGCCTCGAGGACCTGGCGAAAAAGATCACCGACAAGCCCGGCAGCCTCAACGACCTCAACCTGCGCCTCACCGAGCTCCGCGCCAGGACGCGCGCGTTCCTGCCGAAGCTCGAGGCGCAGGTCGGCGGCATGGCGCGGGTGCTGTCCCGGCTCGGCGACCTCGTCGCGCATCCGGCGGAGTGAGCGGCGATGCGCCTTAAGCTCATGCAGTTCAACCTTCAGGACTTCTTCATCCGGCTCGGGTTCCCCTTGGCGCCCGGCGACCTGGCCGGCCTCAACGAGGCCGAGTGGCAGCTCCTTGGGGACGGCGACGTGCCGAACAAGCCGCTGGCCAAACTCTTCGCGATCGCCCGCGTCTTCCAGGACGAGGCGCCCGACGTCGCCCTCCTCGCCGAGGTGGGCGGCCGCGGCTCGCTGCGGGCCTTCAACCAGCTCTTCCTCGGCGGGACCTACGACGTCTTTTTCGAGTACGGAAACTCGAACCGCGGCATCGAGAGCGCGTTTCTCGTGCGCAAATGCTTAGGATTCACGGCGCAGATCCGCTCGCACCGTCACCTGCCGGTCTCGTTCCAGTACCCGCACGAGGCGAATCCCGCGGCGCTCGGGCCGACGGCGGAGTTCGCCCAGGCCTTGGTGCTCGACCCACCGGACGCGCGGAAGCTGTCGCGCGACATCCCGGAGCTGCGGCTTTTTCACGTCCGAAGCGGGTCGAAGGCGGCGCGCCCTTTCCTGGCGATCCTGCTCGCGCACCTCAAGTCGGGGTACGATCCCGACGGCATCGACCCTGAAGGGACGGCGCGCCGGGCGGGCGAGGCCGAGGCCTTGCGGGTCCTGCTCGAAACGACGCGGCGCGCCGTCGACCCCGCCCCGGTGATCGTCGCCGGCGACCTCAACGCGACGGCGGCGCGCCTGGGGACGGCCGCCGAGATGCGCTGGATCTACGAGAAAACCGACCTGGACGACGCCCTCGAGGTCGCCGGCGTCGAGCCGCTCGAGCGCATCTCGCACATCACCTATTACGGCGCCGAGGGGCACGCGAGCCAGTACGACTACATCCTCCTGCCGAAGGCGCTGCATCCGCGCCTGCTCACGGCGGGCACCTACGTGCATCGCTACCGGTACGCGGAGGACGCGGCGGTGATCCAGATGCCGGGGTCGATGCGGGCGCGCTGGGAGCTGCCGTCCGATCATTATCCGGTGGTGTGCACGCTGGACCTGCCGCTCTAGCGCGCGTCCCCGGGCCGCTTTCGTGTTTTCGTAGACGACCGAGGTCACGAGCTTGCCGTCGAGTTCGGGCGTGGTCACCTTGTCGACCTCGGGCGCCCCCACTTTCCGCAGCGCCCCCCCGTGACCGATGATTATGCTTTCCGACGACGGAGCGCGCGGAGTCGACGGCCCGAAACGCGGAGCCGAGCAGCAGCTCCGTCATGCGGCCGCCCGGTGACCTACGCCGGTCGAACCAATCGGGACGATTTCGAGCTCACGGCACGGCCGCCGCCGTCCGCTTACAGGCGTTGAACTGCGCCTCGCAGGCCCACCCTTGCTGCGCCGCTGAGTTGAACCACTTGAAGGCCTCGGCGTGGTTCACCCTCACGCCGTAGCCCGAAAAGTAGAAGAGGCCGACCATCATCTTCGCCGGCCCGTGGTTCTGGGCGGCCGCCCGTTTGAACCAGTCGTAGCTCTCTTTCAGGTTCTTCCGGGTGCCCTGGCCCTCGAAATAGAGGACCCCGAGGACGAACTGCGCGCCGGTGTCGCCCTCGCGGGCCAGTGCCTGGAAGGTCTCGAAGGCGGTCAGATACTCCTGGGCCTGGTAGTCCTTGACCGCGGCCAGATAGACCTCGAATCTGCGGCCGAGCCCCTGCGCTTCCTCGAGCGCCGGGCCGCGCCGGTCCTCCCACTCGATCGCGCGCACCTTCTTGATCGCGGCGGCGAGCTTCTCGGCGCGGGAAAGCAGCGGGTCTTTGAGCTGCGCCTCGACGAGGCTCGCGGCATCGAGCCCGTCGGCCGCCTTTCTCAGGCGCGCGAGCGTCATGTCGAGGCCGGTCAGGTCGACCGTCGAGGCCGCCGTCAAACGCGGCTCGTCGGAGGTGCGTTCCTTCTCGATCTCGGTGATGCGCCCCATGAGGGCCAGGTTCACGTGCTGCGGAAACCGCGGCTCGGTCTTGAGCACGTCCTCGAGCGCCGCCGCCTTCGCGGTGGCGTACGCGACGTAACGCACGCCGCAGACGGTGTCGCCCTTGAGGCGGGTGAGGGAGGTGAGGTCGGCGGCGACGGCGGCGGGGAGCGCCTTCACCACCTCGTCCTGGGCATAGACCTTGAAGTTGACGCCCTTGCGCACCCTGGCGTCGGCCAGGATCTCTTTCCCGTAACGCCGCGCGACTTGCGCGCCGAGGTCCTTGCGCGCCTCGCGCGCCGCCTGGTCGACGTCCTTCGACTTCCCGAAGCCGATGAGCTCGTCCTTCTTGAGGCCGAGCCTAAAGGCCTCCGAGCGGAACCACGAGGGCGCCGCGCAGTCGGCGGCGAGGCCCGCTGCAATGATGAATTCCCAAATCATTTCCGCATGATATGTGAGTCGGCCGGGTTTGCCAAGACCTCCTCACCTAAACATGTAAAATGACATCACATTGCTGAACGAGGTCACTTCTGATGGCGACGAACATGAAAGATAGCTTCAAGTGCCGCGACACCCTGGCGGTCGGCGGCAAAACGTATCACTTCATGAACCTCAAGAAGGCCGCCGCCGGCGGGCTCGGTCCGATCGACCGCCTGCCGTTTTCCCTCAAGGTCCTCCTCGAGAACCTGCTGCGGAACGAGGACGGCGTCATCGTCGCGAAGAAGGATGCCGAGGCGATCGCCGCCTGGATCAAGACCAAAAAGTCCGAGCACGAGGTCGCCTTCCACCCGGCGCGCGTGCTGATGCAGGACTTCACCGGCGTCCCGGCCGTCGTCGACCTGGCCGCCATGCGCGACGCGATGCAAAAGCTCGGCGGCGACCCGAAGAAGATCAACCCGCTGTCGCCCGTCGACCTCGTCATCGACCACTCGGTGATGGTCGACAAGGCCGGCACCCCCGACGCCTTCCACACCAACGTCGACCTGGAATTCCAGCGGAACGGCGAGCGCTACGCCTTCCTGCGCTGGGCCCAGACGTCCTTCGCCAACTTCAGCGTCGTCCCTCCGGGCACCGGCATCTGCCACCAGGTCAACCTCGAGTACCTGGCGAGCGTGGTATTCAAGGAAAAGACCGACGCGGGCGAGTGGATCTACCCGGACACCCTGGTCGGCACCGACAGCCACACGACGATGGTCAACGCCCTGTCGGTCTTAGGCTGGGGCGTCGGCGGCATCGAGGCCGAGGCGGCGATGCTGCGCCAGCCGATCTCGATGGTGATCCCGGAGGTCATCGGGTTCCGCATGAAGGGCGCGCTGTCCGAAGGCGTCACCGCGACCGACCTGGTCCTCACCGTCACCGAGACCCTCCGCAAGAAGGGCGTCGTCGGCAAATTCGTCGAGTTTTTCGGCCCCGGCTTGGACAACCTCACCCTCGCCGATCGCGCGACGATCGCCAACATGGCGCCCGAGTACGGCGCGACCTGCGGCTTCTTCCCGATCGACGCCGAGACGACGCGCTACCTCGAGTTCACCGGCCGCGAGGCTGACCAGGTCGCGCTCGTCGAGGCCTATGCGAAGGCCCAGGGCCTCTGGCGGGACGCCGCGGCGCCCGAGCCGGAGTTCACCGCCGTCGTCGAGCTCGACATCTCGACGGTCGCCCCGAGCCTCGCCGGCCCGCGCCGTCCGCAGGACCGCGTCAAGCTCAACGAGGTCGCCCCGAACTTCAAGCACGAGCTGACCGCCAACTTCAAGATCACCGAAGCGAACGCGACCATCGTGTCGCCGGTCGCGGGCGCCGACTACATGCTGGACCACGGCACCGTCGTCGTCGCCGCGATCACGAGCTGCACGAACACCTCGAACCCGATGGTGATGGTCGCCGCCGGCCTCGTCGCCAAGAAGGCCGTGGAAAAAGGCCTGAAATCCCGCCCCTGGGTCAAGACCTCGCTGGCCCCCGGCTCGCAGGTCGTGAGCGACTACCTCGCCGCGGCTGGCCTCATGGCGCCGCTCGAGGCGCTCGGCTTCAACGTCGTCGGCTACGGCTGCACGACCTGCATCGGCAACTCGGGCCCGCTCGCGGACAACATCACCGCGGCGATCCAGGCGAAGGACATGGTCTGCGCCGCGGTGCTCTCCGGCAACCGGAACTTCGAGGGCCGCATCGGCCCGGACATCAAGGCGAACTACCTCGCCTCGCCGCCGCTCGTCGTCGCCTACGCCCTCGCAGGCAATATGAAGATCGACCTGTCGAAGGACGCGCTCGGCGTCGGCAAGGACGGCAAGCCCGTCTACCTCAAGGACCTCTGGCCTTCAAATAAAGAAGTCCGCGACACGATGGAGCGGGCGCTCACGCCGGCCATGTTCCGCAAGCGCTACTCCGATGTCTTCCGCGGCCCCGACGAGTGGCAGAAGGTCAAAGTCGCCGAAGGCTTCACCTTCAAGTGGGACGACCAGAGCACCTACGTCCGCAACCCGCCGTACTTCGACGGCCTGACGCGCACGCCGGCCCCGCTCAAGGACGTGGCGAAGGCCCGCGCCCTCGCGGTCCTCGGCGACTCCATCACGACCGACCACATCTCGCCCGCCGGCGGCATCAAGGAATCGAGCCCGGCCGGCCAATACCTCCTCGCCAAGGGCGTGAAGAAGGCCGACTTCAACCAGTACGGCGCCCGCCGCGGCAACCACGAGGTGATGATGCGCGGCACCTTCGCCAACACCCGCATCCGCAACGAGATGATGCCCGGCATCGAGGGCGGCCTCACCCGCCACCTGCCCGACGATAAACAAATGTCGATTTATGACGCGGCCATGCAGTACCAGAAGGAGGGCATCGCCCTGGTCGTCATCGCCGGCAAGGAATACGGCACCGGCTCCTCGCGGGACTGGGCCGCGAAGGGCACGTTCCTGCTCGGCGTCAAGGCGGTCATCGCCGAGAGCTTCGAGCGCATCCACCGGTCGAACCTGATCGGCATGGGCGTCCTGCCGCTCCAGTTCGCGGACGGCGAATCGCGCGTCACCCACAGGCTCGACGGCACCGAGACCTTCGACGTCACGGGCGTCCCGGCCATGGGGCCGCGCTCGGCGCTCAAGGTGCGGGTCACCCGCGCCAACGGCAAGTCCGAGGAGCTGACGGTGAAGTGCCGCATCGATACGGCCGATGAGCTCGAGTACTACCGCAGCGGCGGGATCATGCAGTATGTGATCCGGAAGCTCCTCTAAACCGGGTCGTAAGCCACGGAATCCCGGGCCTTTTGGCCGTTCACTCCAGCGGGCGGGTGCACGGCCGAAAGGTTCCAGGTCACTCCGGAGGCTTTATCGATGATTCACGCCGCTCTGCTCCTGCTCTTTTTTTGCGGCATCGACGCGGCCTTACTCAGCCTGGCCGCCGGCGCTTTGGTCCTGGCCGCGCTGGTCGCCGGGATTCCGACGATTCTCGCGATGGTCGCGGCGCCGGTCTTGCTGTGGCCGGTCGCCTGGCTTTCCCGGAGGTTGACGGCACCGCTGTGGACGATCCTGGTCGATCCATATCACCTGGCACCGGCCCCCGGTCGCCGCGAGCGGCCGGCGCCGGCTCTCGTCGTCAGCGCGATTCGGCGCGAATCCTCGCCGCGAGGGCTTCGATCTGCGCGGACGTCTCGGGCGTGAGCAGGGACGTGCGGGCCATCAGGTCGCAGAGGCCAGCCCAGGTGAACTCCGTATCGCCCGCAAGACTCGAGGGCAGGGTCATGTCGA
>JAYVWD010000659.1:0-6970 GCA_043786345.1 Pseudomonadota bacterium | reverse complement strand
GCGAGCGGGCGCTTGATCCGGTGCGCGTGGAAAACCGGCGAGCGCTTGCGGTAGAGCTCGGCCGCCTCGGGCAACGGCCCGAGCAGCGTGTCGCTGTAGCGTTCTTCGAACTTGTGCGTATCGGCGACCATGGAAAACTGGTTGGCGATGCCGTACAGGCAGATGCCGGCCGTAAAGGCCTCGGGCTGGTCGACCATCGTCTGCAGCACGGTGTAGCCGCCGGCGCTGCCGCCCATGATGACCGTCCTGGTGCCGTCGATGCGGCCCTGGTCGGCGAGGTACCGGGCGCCAGACACCGAGTCCTCGACGTCGACCAGGCCCCAGGTGCCGCGGTGCTTCAGCATGTAGGCGCGCCCGTAACCCGTCGAGCCGCGGTGGTTGACGTAGAGCACACCGTAACCGCGGGTCGCAAAGAACTGCGCCTGCGGGGCCCAGCCGGCGCGCGCCTGGCCGGTCGGGCCGCCGTGCACGAGGACCACCAGGGGCGGCTTGCCGCCGCTCGTAAATGACGGATTACACGGAGGATAATAGAGGCCATAGCAGGGCTCGCCGGCGCTGCCCGTGGGCCAGGTCAAGGCCTCGGGCTGCGCCAGCTCGCCCTTCGCGAAGCTTTCGGTACTGGCCCGGGCGACGACGGCGGCGCGGTCCTCGCGCGGGTCGTAGGCGGTGACACGCGCGCCGAACGCCGCGGCGCTGCCGATGATCGCGAGGCGCCCGCTGACCGGGTGCGCGGCGATCTGGGACACGTCGGTGTAGGCGGCGAGGCCGGCGAGCGGCGTCAGCGCGCCGGTCGCCAGGTCGAGGCGCGAGGCGCGCACGAAGCCACGCTCGTTCGCGCAGACGACGGCCGTCCGGCCGTCGGGCAGCAGGGCGTAGGTCCGCGCGTCTTGCACCCAGGCCGGCCGGCCGAGGTCGGCCTGGCGCTGCGCCGTGACGGCCCGCGTCCGGCCCGAGGCCACGTCGAGCGCGTGCAGGTTGCCCATGCCTGGCTCGTCGCTGACGTAGTAGAGCGTCCCGCCGTCGGGCGAGAACTCGGGCTGCAGGATGGCGACGTCCTTGCCCCCGGCCACGCGCCGTGCCGCGCCGAGCCGCGGCAAGCCCCCCTCGCCGTCCGGCGCGAGCAGCGGCGCCAGATAGAGGTAGGTGCCGTCCCAGGGCATATTCGGATGATCCCAGGCCACGAAGGCGAGCTGCCGGCCGTCCGGACTCACGCGGTTGTAAGCGTAGAAGTCATGCCCCTGGTGCAGGATCTGCGGCCACTGCCGCCCCTCGGCATCGACGACGCCGAGGCGATCGGCCCGCTCTCGATCCTGGTGCACGAAGGTGATGAACCGTCCGTCGGGGGTCGCGCGCGGCGCCGCGTGGGAGCCGGAGTCCGGCGTGATCGGCCGGGCACCGCCCCCGGTCAGGCTTTGGCGGAAGAGCCGACCCGACTGGCCCTCGGCGAAATAGGCGACGCCGCCGGCGACGGTGAAGTCGCCGCCGCCGTAGCCGATCCGGGCTTTGACCTGGAGGTCGCCCGTCAGCTCACGCGCGGCGTCGCCGGCCCCGAACGGCGTGGCGGCGAGCAGCACGGTCCGGTCGCTGCGCCCCTCCAGCCACACGAGCGTGTCCGACGTCGTGTCCCACAAGGCATCCACGAGGCGCTTCTCCTGGGAAAGCAGCTTCGATGAGAACGGCGAGCGCCAAAGGCCAAAGGGAGACGGGGTCGAAGTCGACATCGTGCGGGTCCTCCACGGTTCAGCCCCAGAGAGAACCAGAAAAACGCGCTCCAGGGAACGGACTTCGCACGCGGGACCCGTGATGTTCCCCTTTCCGGACGGCCAGCCCTTCTGGCATCATTCAGGTCAAACGCCCGGACTTTTCTCACATGTGTCGGAGGATCCCCCCGTGAAGACGCTCGTCCCCCTCGTCTCGTTGATCCTCGCGGGGCACGCCAGCGCGGCCACCATCGACCAGGTCTCGGCCGACGGCACCACGGTCTCGCTCCGCCTTTCCAAGGAGGAGCAGGCGACCCTCAAGCTCGGCGACACCATCGCCCTGCAGCCCCGCACGAGCGCCAAGTCCCCGGTCGAAGGGAAGATTTCGCAGATCAAGGACGGCAAGGCCACGGTCACCGTCAAGCCGTCGGCGAGCCGCACCGCCTTCCGCAGCGGCAGCAAGGTCAACGTCGCGAGCGCCGGGGCGATGGGGCCCCTCACCTCCTCGCCCAAGACCACCGCCGCCGCCAACCCGAGGCCAAAGCCCGTGCCCGCCGCCTCGGCCGAGCCGGCCGCCTTCGCCGACGGCCGCGCCCCGACCTTCGAAAACGAGCTGACGAGTTTCGCCTTCGAGAGCCCGGCCCAGCTCTATCAGGCCCGCACGACGCGCTCCGACGCGGCGCTCGGCTACGATTCGGCGAGCGGCACCGTCGACGGCGGCGGCATCCGCACCAAGTACGCGGTCTCCGGCCCGCGGATCGAGGCGGCCGCCGTCGCGGCGCTCCCCCACATCCCGCACCGGCTCTCCTTCGCCGTCAGCCACTTCGGCGCCGACATCAAGCGCAAGGACTCGGTGAGCGGCGCGGCGAACACCACGAGCGGCGCCGCCGGCGACACGCGCTTCACGCCGGGCGGCGGCTACGCCGTGACCGACAAGGTCTTCGCCGGCGCGTTTTTCGAGATCGTGCAACGGAGCTTCGAAGGCGGCATCTATAACGACCACGAGCTTTCGATCAGCTACGCGCGCCCGGCCCTCGCCGCCCTCTGGCACGTGCCCGGCCTCGAGGCGGGCCTCAAATTCCAGACCAAGGTGAACGAAACGAGCCGCGTCACCGAGCGCGTCTCCGTCGCGACCGTGACGACCGAGGCCCGGGTCCGCGAGCCGGCGGTGCTCACCGCGCACGGCCAGATGCAGGTCGCGTCCACGCTCGCCGCCTACGGCAGCGTCGCACTCAACGCCAACAACGCCAACAATGTCGACGGCATCTCGTCCTGGAAAAACAACGTCGCCCTCAAGGGCGGCGCCGAGAAGCTGCTCCTGGGCGGCATCGCCGCGGGCGGCACGCTCGCCGTCGACACGCCGGCCTACGCGAGGGACACCGAGAAGAGCGTCGACAACATCACGACGTGGACCGTGGGCGGCGACTTCTCGAAGGCCTTCGGCGAGTCCGGAAAGGTCGGCGCGCAGTTGAAGTACACGATCGCCGCCGACGACTACGAGGACGCGGCCGGCACAAAAATCGCCGTCGACCGCGACGGACTCGCCCTCGCCATTACCGGCACCGTGAAGATGTAATGCGGAGTCCGGCGCCGATCCTTTGCATCCTCGCCGCCGCCGGCCTTCTGGCCGGGCGGGCGGGCGCCGACGGCAACCGCGGCGGCGCCGGCACGCGTCCGGAGCTCGAGGACCAGTACTACGAGCAGTACGGCCAGCGGACCACGCTCTACCAGTCGGCGCCGGTGACGCACGTCGTGCCCTCGTTCAAGACGGTGACCCTGGCCCTCGCCGCCGACCGCTACGACGTCAAGGTCGAGAACCGCGGCTCCCTGCAGCTGACGGGTTACCGCGCGGCGCCCTACGTCGCCGTCTCGCTCAAGCGGATCGGCTTGGGGTTCAGCGCCGAGACCGGCGAGAAGCACCTCGTTTACGAAGACGGCTCGACCTCGTTCGCGCGCACGCAGCGGTCCGACATCGACTACAAGGCGATCGGGGTTTACGCCTACTGGCTCCCGTTCGAGACCAAAGGCGAGCAGTCGTTCACCGCGTCGACCGTCGTTGGCGCCAAGGACTATAACGTCACCCACCAGATCTCGCCGCTCAACGGCCCCGGTGAGTCGGACCAGGGGCGCGCCAAATATCGCTACAATCTCAACGAGTTCATGCTCGGGGGGCTGGTCGAGTTCCGGCTGCTCAAGCTGTTCAGCCTGATGCCCTGGGCCGACTACACCTACCTCGACGCGCACGACCCGCTCGCGCAGGCGGACGACGACCGCGAGCACCGCTATGGCGTCGCCGGGACGCTCAAAGGCGACACGAAGGTGTTTTGGCAGTCCCGGCCCCGGCTCGACTTCGGGCTCGACCTGATCCTCAAGACGAACGGCTTCGCGCTCCACCTCGGCCAGGCCTTCGCCTTCCTCCTCAATAGCCGGACCCAGGACGGGATCACCGACAAGACGCTGTCCGTCAGCGTCTCGCTCGACCTGAAGGGCGAATGAGGTGGACGTAAGCCTCGGAGGCCTGGCCGCGAGCCTCCTCTTCAACGTCGCCCTCCCCGCCCTCTGGCTCACGGTCTTGAGCAAACACGTCGAGTGGGGGCCGATGCCCGAGCTCTGCGTCGGGCTCGCCTTCCCGCTCGCCTACGGGTTGACGCAGGCGATTTCCAAGCGCAAATTCAGCGCCCTGTCGGCCTTGAGCCTCGTGAGCATCCTGCTCACGGCGGCCGTCGGCTTCTTCGCGGCGAGCCGGCTCTGGTTCGCGGTGAAAGGGGCGGCCGTGCCCACGCTGGTGAGCGCCGGGATCTTCATCCAGCGCCGCCGCGTGGCGCGATTTCTCGAGGACTTCATCGCCAAAGGCCCCCTGCTCAACGGCGGCGCGATCGCGGCGCGGCTCGACACGCCGGCGGCGCGCGCGGCGTACGAGCGGATCCTGGGCGCCACGACCTTCGGGTTTTCGCTGCACTTCCTGCTCAACGCGGCGCTCAACGGGGCGTGGAACTGGCTCCTGGTCACCGCCGACCCGGGCACGACCCTGTTCAACGAGCAATATGGCGTGCTGCTCGCGCGCAACCTCTACCTGGTCGCGCTGCCCTGCGCCGTGTCGATCCTGACGATCGTCGCCGTGACGGGAGCGCGGCTCCGCGCGCTGACCGGCCTGACGTGGCGCGAGCTCGCGCCGCCTCAGTGAGCCTTCGGGTGCGGCTTGAAAACGTTGCCGATATTCTTGCACGTCGACTCGACCGACTTTTCCTCGGGCGCCGCCAAAGTCCCGCCGCAGGACACGGTGTTGACGATGTGCCGCCCCTTGTGGCCGTTGCGCACGCCGAGGACCTTGAAGACGCGGTTCTGCCCGTCCTGGTCGGTGGGCTTGCCGCTTAATTTGCCGCTCTTCGCCATGATGGTCGAGAGCCAGCTCTTGTCCTCGCCGGGCGCGCCCCGCGGCGGCTCGATGATCGCCTCGAAGACCTCGGAGACGCGGAACTCGGGGCCGTGCTCGAGCTTGACGAACTGGATCTCCGGCTCGAGCGCGTTGCTCATGCCGTAGCCGACCCCGAGGAAGAGCCAGGATTTGTCGTCGAAGAGAGGCTGCGGGTAGTTGAGGTGGATGTCGCGCGACTCGAGCGCGACCTGGCCCCTCGTCTTGCGGTCGATGCGCATCGACTGGAGCACCTTCGGGAGGTAGCGCTTGGGCAGGTCCTGGAAGCGGGCCCAGGCGTTCATGTCGCCCCAGTAAGAGAGCGCGACCTCGTTGGCGTGATAGCGCTCGAACTTCTCGCGCAGCCCCAGGGTCTCGTCGGCGGTGTCGATCAGGTCGACCCGGCAGCCGAAGCCGAGCGGGGCCGGCAGGCAGTTGAGCAGCGTCGTCCCCTGATTGAAGTGGGAGCGCCACACCGCCGTCAGCCAGGTGCGGCCGAGCGCGTCGGTGAACTGCGCCGCCTCGGCGGGCGCGCCCATGGATTTGAGCGGGATCCGGCGGCCGTTGAACTCGCGGTACATCGCGAAGGCCTCGATCACGGCGTCGAGCAGGAGCTCCGGCTTCTTCACGTAGTCGGTGAGCGCCGCGCTGCCGGGCACCTCGATCTGCACGAGGCTAAAGTCCGGCTCGTCGACCAGGGTATAAACGGTCTCGCCGCGCGCCGTCTGGAAGTCGCTGGCGGGCTCGGCGGGGCGCAGGAAGTAGCCGGTCTTGTCGTCGTAGCTGAGCATCTGCACGTGCTGCGTGTAGGTCTGGTTCCACACGTAGTCCTGCAGGACCGGGTCCTTCGGGAAGGTCTGGTTCCGGCGCGCGGCCTGGACGCGGGCCCACTGCTTTAGGTGAAACCGGCGGCGGTCGGCCTCGGCCTTCTTCGCGAGCTTGTCGAGGGTCGCCGGCACGCGCGTCTTGTACCGCCAGTCGCGCGTCGCCTCGCCGTCTTTGGCGACCTCGCTGCTCGGCACGAAGAACTCGGCGGTGTGGGCGCTCAGGTTCCGCAGCTCGCCGATCGGGATCGCGACGTTCAAATTCTCGCTGGCGTTCTTGCGGACGACGACTCCTATGACTTCACCCCGCGTATTGAGCAGGGGGCCGCCGCTGTTTCCGGGCGAGGCCGGCGCGGAATAGCGGACGTCTTTCCACTGGCCGTTGACCGGCTCGAAGGTGAAGCTCGCGATCTGGCCGGCGCGGAGCGCGATGCCCTCGCCGTTGGCGTTGCCGACAGTGTAAACGGTGTCGCCGACGGCGATGCGCTCGCTGGCCTTCAAGGGCTTCATCTTCGCGGGCTCGGTGACGAGCGAGAACTCGACCAGGTCGCGGTACTGCGAGTAGCGCCGCACGAGGGCGATCTGGTGCACCTTGCCGGTCTGGTCCCGGACGAAGTAGTCATGGTCGATGGCGAAGCGGTCGAGCTGGAAGACGTGCGCCGCCGACACGAGCTTGCCGGGCGCCACGACGAAGGCGGTGCCGATGCTGTAGAACTTGTCGTTGCGCTCGGTGAACGGCAGCTCCTCGACGGGGAGCGTGCGGCCGCCGGCGTAGACGATGTTGTTCTCGTCGCGCTTCGGGACGACGATCTCGAAGACGGAGCTCCCCAGCGCGTCGATCTGCGCGCGCCCGAGGCGCGCCGGCACGTCGCCGGCTTCGCCCGCGGTCATGCAGCCGGCGAGCAGGGCGACGAAAGCGAGCAGTGCTAGGAGACGTCCACGGACCATGGGGTTTGGGGTCCCTCCCTTGCCTCTTATCGGACGGAAGGCCCCGCAGGTAAACGGCCGGCCGGCAAATTCTCTGATTTCAGCAG
>JAYVWD010000658.1:0-1736 GCA_043786345.1 Pseudomonadota bacterium | reverse complement strand
TCGACGACGACGTGGCGCTCGGCGCCGGAGGTGTGCTCCAGCGTCGCATGGCTCTTTTTGCCGGCAACTCCTGGCGCATTGAAGCAGCCGCCGATGGCGGCGGCGAGCAGGGCGCAAGCAATTTGGGGCATGCGGATCGCGGTCAAAACGGGGGATCCCTTAGTATTAATCATCTGACCGAATGGCATCGGTAAATCCGACGAGATCCATGAGCTTCAATCTGACGGCAGTATTATTTAATAAAAACAGTCTGTTAAATGATTTGGCGGATCGGGTGTCAATTCGGGCCGGCGGCGGCCGATAGGCTTCCGGGTTTCGGCTTTTGGAGGACTGGTCATAGCGAAGGGATTGGACAAGATTTTGGAGCGGGTGCGTTCGAGCCCGAATCCGAGCCCGACGCTCGTGAGCCGGTACCTTGCGCTCATCGCCGAGGTTCCGGACGAGCGCGAGAAGCTGGACCATGCCCTGGCGCTCGCCGAGGCCCTCGTGGCGATCGATCCGGACCGGGCCCTGTCGATTGCGCATATGGCGTACAAGGCCGATCCCCGCAACGCACGGGCGCTCGATGTCATGATCACCGTGATGACGGCCAAGGGGCGACTGGGCAAGGCCGAGGTCCTCAAGAACGAGCGCGCCAAGCTGGAGGGCGTCCACCCGACGGCCATCCTCGACTCGCGGTCCCATGCCTTGGGCGCCGCGGCGCTGCTCGGGACCCTCGACATCGGGATCGGGTCGTCGCCGGTCGTGGCGGACCTCGGGCGCGCGCCCGCGCGCCACCTCGCGCCGGCCGTGGCGCGCGGCGGCGAGGTCCAGCGCCCGGCGGCCCGCCTCGACCTGCAGCCCAACTTCTCCGCCCGCGACCTGGACGCCGAGGAGGCCTCCGACACCCGCATGAGTGAGCTCGACTTCGGCTCGTCCCCCAACGAGGCGACGACGGTCGAGCTTTCGTCGCTCTTTCCCATGGACGCGCACGCCGCGGCGCCGGCCGTCGCCGCGCCCGCATTAGCGGAATCCCACGGACACCCCGGCGCCCGCGTGTTCGCGCCGGCCGGCGGCTTCGGCGGCCCGCACCTCGTCGCGCCGGCCGCGGCGGGGCCGGTCGACGACCAGGGCGCGGAGGATCATGCGCCGGCCTATTCCGGCGACGCCGGTCGTGCGCCGGGGTACTCCGGCGGTGCGGCGCCGGTCTATTCCGGCAGCTCAGCTCCCACACCGGTCTATTCCGGCGGTGCGGCCCCGCCACCCGTCTATCCCGGCGCCTCGGCCGAGAGGCCGTTCGGCGCCTACGACCTCGCCACGCACGCCGCCAACCCCGGCGTCATCGCCGCGCAGACGATCGCCGCGCATGCCCTGGCCGCGCAGGCGATGGCCGCGCAGGCCTTCGCGGCGCAGGCGCTCGCCATGCATCAGCAGCAAAGGCGCCAGGCCGCGCCGCACTCCGAGGCGGCCCCGGCCCCGATGCAGCCCGAGGCGTTCTGGAGCCCGATCCAGGCCGAGCTCGTCCGTATGGCGCGCGCCACCGGCGACGAAGCCTCGCGCGCGGCGGGCGAGAAGGTCGCGGCCGAGGCGGACACCGTTCGTAAACGCACGAGCGCGCAGGCATCGGCGCAGCTCGCCGCGGCGCTCGCGGCGCTGCCCGCCGCTGCCGACGCCGGGCGCCGCCGGGCCCTGGAATGGGACCTCGCCCAGTCGCTCTGGGGCTCGGCACCCGACGCGGAATGCGCACGCTTTCTCGA
>JAYVWD010000657.1:0-3195 GCA_043786345.1 Pseudomonadota bacterium | reverse complement strand
GCCGGAGCGCTATCGGCGGCCCGCTGTCGGTCACCGTGAGGACGACCATTCCCGTGTCGCGGTTCACGCCCGTCTCGACCTCGACCCACGCATCCTCGTGGTTGCACACCGCGTCGAACGCGTTGTTGATCAGGTGCAGCAACGCCTGGGTGAGCTCGTGCGGGCGGCACTGGACGGCGACGTCGCGGGCGTCCCCGGTGACCCGCATGTCGATGCCGATGCTCCGGAACCGCTCCCGGCACATGACCAACGTGTCGTCCACCAGCTCCCCGAGGGGCACGGCCGAAAGCGGGTCGCCGCGCGATTCGCGCGAGAAGCTGCGCAGGCCTTTGGTGAGGGTCGCGATGCGCGACACCGTCCGGTCGATGCCGGCGAGCTGCTCGTCGATCTTCCCGATCGGGCCATCGCTCGGGGCGATCTCGGCCAGGAGCGTGCGCGCCTTATGTACATAGCCCTGGATGACGGTGAGCGGGTTGTTGACCTCGTGCGCGACCCCGCTCGCCAGCTCGCCGAGCGCCGCCATCTTCGCCGAGGTGTAGAGCGCCTGCTGCTGCTTGAGGATCAGCTCCGTCGCCTTTTTCCGCTCGGTGATGTCTTCCGAGATCCCCAGCAGAAACAAGGGCTCGCCGAGCGGGTCGAAGACCGGCATTTTTTTGGTGTGGAGGTAGCGACGCCCGGCCGGCGAGTCGATCGGCTCCTCGGGGATGTCGAGGAGCTTGCGCTCGCTCAGCACCTGGCGGTCCTTCTCGATGAAGTGCTCCGCCTGCTCCTTCGGAAAGAAGTCGAAGTCGTTCTTGCCGAGCATGGCGGCGGCCTCGAGCCCGAGGAGTTCTTCGCCGGCGCGGTTGAAGATCAGAAATCGGAGCTCTTTCGGGTCCTTGACGAAGATCATCTGCGGGCAGTGGTCGATGACGCTCGACAGGAAGTTCTTGAGCGAGGTCGCCTCCGACACGTCCTGAAAGGTGCCGACGAAGTACCGCTTGCCGCCCTCGTCGACGGCCTCGGCGCAGGCGCGCACCTGGACCCTACGGCCTTTCGCCGTCGTCATCGCGACCTCGACGTCGAACCGGCCGCCGTCCCGCGCGACGCGCTCGAAGTTGGCGTGCAGCACCGCGAGCGCCGCCGGCCGAAAGAAGCTTTCCGAGAACTCGGGGTTGGTCGGCGTGCCGGGCTCCACCTCGTGGATCCGGTAGGTCTCGGCGCTCCACCAGACTTCGCCCGTCCCGGCGGCGACGACCCAGGTCCCGAGCCGGAGAAGCTCGTGGACGCGCGCGTCGATGCCGTTGAGTCCGAATGGATTCATGGATGCCCCCAGGGCCAAAGATAGCCTAGAGCCGGGCCGCGCCCTAGATTAGAGTTGAGGCCCACGGAGGTCGCTGCCCATGGACGAGCCTTGGCTCACGGGTTCGGTGCGTTTTACCGTCTACTACGAGGACACCGACTTCTCCGGGTACGTATACCACGCGAATTACCTCAAATTCTTCGAGCGGGCCCGCGAGGAGCTCGTCGGCCTGGACCAGGTCAAGAGCCTCTATCAGCGCGGCGTCCACTACGTCGTCGCGCGGATGGAGCTCTCCTTCCACGCCCCCGCCCGGCACGGCGACATCGTCGAAATCGCGACGCGGATGCGGATCAGCCCCTCGCCGGTCGGGCTGGTGGACCAGGTGGCGAGCCTGGCCCCGAAAGACGGGGGGAATGCGGTCAAACTCGTCTCGGCCAAGATCAAGCTGGTGTCGGTGGACAACTCCGGCGAGGCAACGCGGGTGCCGGCCGACGTCCTCGATTATTACCGGGAACGCGCCAAAACAACCTGATTTCGTTGGGATTTATGCCGTGGTGTCTGGCGAAGTGCGGCCATGGGGGGTATAACGGAAGGATAGAAATCCCCGAACCGTTCAAGCTCTCTGGAGGCCCAGTGCAAGCCAAGACCCGGCGCTCGCTCGGCGCGAGCTTTCGCGCGATGTTCTCCATCGATCCGCGCAGCCTCGCCTTCTTCCGCGTCAGCCTCGCCGCGATCGTCCTGATCGACCTGGCGCTGCGCCTTCCGGACCTCGTCGCGCACTATACCGACGACGGTGTGATGCCGCGCGCGACCTGGACCAAGCTCATTCCTTCGGAGTGGGTCATGTCGCTCAACCTGCTCGGCGGCACCGCGGTCAGTCAGGGCGCGCTGTTCGCGCTGACGGCCTTTGCGGCGGCGGCACTGCTTCTCGGCTGGCGGACGCGGTTCGCGTCGATCGCGCTCTATGCCCTGATGCTGTCGCTCCACTACCGCAACAGCATGATCCTCAACGCCGGCGACCGTATCCTGCGGCTCCTGCTGTTCTGGAGCATGTTCCTGCCGCTCGGCGCCGTCTGGTCGCTCGACCGCCGCGCGAATCCGGACGGGCCGGCGCCCAAACGGATCGCGGGGATCGCCGCCGCGGCGCTGCTCGTCTGCATCGCGTCGATCTACGTCGTCACGAGCGCGATGAAGAACGGCGACGACTGGATCAAGGACGGCAACGCCGTCTACTACGTGCTCAACATCGACATGACCGTCACGATGCTCGGCAAATGGCTCGGACAGTTCGCGAGTCTGCTGCGGCCGATGACGTTCAGCGTGCTGGCCTTCGAATGGGTCGGGCCGTGGATGCTCTTCATACCGGTGCTGTTTCCGTGGCCCCGGCTCGTCGCGATCGCCGGCTTCCTCGCCATGCACGCGGGCTTCGGCGCCTGCCTGAGCCTCGGCGTGTTTCCGTGGATCGACGCGATCTCGCTCGTTCCGTTCGTCCCGGCCGAGGTCTGGGACTGGCTGGCGACGACGAGGGTCCGGCCGCTCGCCGGGCTCCGGACCGTTTTCTCGAGTATCGTGACGGCACTCACGCCGTTGACCCGGCGGTCGCCGTTCGACGCCGTGCGGGCGCCGCTCCGGGCCCAAGGCCCGGGCGCTAAGGTGTTCTGGGGCGCCGTCGCGCTCGGGTCCTTCGCCCTGATCGAGATCCTGAACGTCGCCTCGTTCCGCCCGCAGTGGGTGCCGGCCGAATTCGCGTCGCTGCAATACGCCGTCGGGCTCGAGCAGGGCTGGGGCATGTTCGCGCCGACGCCGCAGAAATTCGACGGCTGGTACGTAATCCCCGGGAAGCTGGTGGGCGGCGGCGATTACGACGTCTTTCAGGACCGCGAAGGAAAGGCGTCGGCGGAAAAGCCGGCCAA
>JAYVWD010000656.1:0-9621 GCA_043786345.1 Pseudomonadota bacterium | reverse complement strand
ATCATGAAAAAAGCGAAGAGGATCACGGCGCCGTCCTGCAGCGCGTGCAGCGGGATCGCCGCCGGCTCGGCGAGCAGGACGGCGCGGAGCGCCTGCATGCCGGCGTAGGCCGCGAGGAAGACGATCGTCACGTCGACCCGCCGGGCGCGCGTGACGACGAGGACCCCGCAGCAACCCATGAGGAGCGCGAGCAGCGGCCTATGGCCCCACTGCGCCGGGCTCACCCAGATGTGCGGGCTCGCCGTGAATAGCAGCGCCGCGAGGGCGAAGTTGGTCGGGTTGAAGAGGTGCTTGCCGCGGAAACGCAGCACGAACTTGCTGCCGATCGCGATGAGGGCGGCGAGCGCGAGCCAGAGCGGGTCCTCGGCGCGCAGCAGCGCGGCGAGGGAAAGGCAGGAAATCAGAGCGCTTTTCGGGTCGAATCGGATGCGCGCGAACGTCGAGCCGAGGTACTGCGCGCAAAGCCCGATGGTGAAGACGAGCGCGAGGGTGAGCGGTGAGACGTCGAAGCCTAGGCGTGCGATCCCGTAGGTGAGCAGGGTCCCGAGGACCGCGATCTGGTACCAGCGGGGGTCCCGCGGCATCGGTCAGGTCTCGTCTTTTTTGGGGCCGGGGGCGGCGCCGCCGCCGCCCTGGTCCTGGCGGTCGCCTTGCTGAGCATCGCCAGGCTTGGCCTCGCGGGTCTGCGCCTCGGGAACGCGCGCCGGTTTGTCGCCACGCGGGCCACGGTCGCCGCGGGGGCCGCGGGGTCCACGGTCCCCTTGTTGCGCCTGCTTGCCGCCGCCGCCACGGTCTCCGCCGCCGCCGCCGCCACGGTCTCCGCCGCCGCCACGGTCTCCGCCGCCGCCACGGTCTCCGCCGCCGCCACGGTCTCCGCCGCCGCCGCGCGGCCCACGGGGTCCGCGATCATTCTTCGGTCCGTGTCCGCCGCGGTCGCCGCCGCGCTCCTGCGAGCGGTCACCGCCGCGCCCTTGCCCGCGATCCGGGGCCGCGCCGCCGCCAGCGGGGGCCTTTGCCTTGGTCGCGCCGCCCTCGTCGTCGAGGCCGGTCAGCTCCGCCAGGTCGAGGTCTTCGCCCCACGACTCGGCCTCCGCGTCGCCTTCCGACGGCTCTTCGGCCTGGCGGCCGGCGTTGCGGTCGACGATCTCGACGTCCTTCAACTTGACCGAGAAGAACCGCCCCTCTTCCGTCACCACGAAGAGCGCCTGATTCAGGATGTCGCCCTTCACCACGTCGCCGATCGCCCCGTCCTCGAGCGAGCGCACGCGGGTGCCGCGCGGCGGCAGCTTCTTGCGCAGCTCCGTATAGAGATCGTTTTCATAAGTCAAGCAGCAGAGAAGCCGCCCGCACCCGCCCGACACCTTGCTCGGGTTGAGCGCCAGGTTCTGGTTTTTCGCCATCTTGATCGACACCGGAACGAACTCGCGCAGAAAGCTCGAGCAGCAGAATTCGCGCCCGCAGATCCCGAGGCCGCCGACGAGCTTGGCCTCGTCGCGCGACCCGACCTGCTTGAGCTCGACGCGGGCTTTGAGGCCCGAAGCGAGCTCCTTGACGAGCTCGCGGA
The DNA here is from genome assembly GCA_043786345.1 of Pseudomonadota bacterium. Classification (GTDB taxonomy): domain Bacteria; phylum Bdellovibrionota_B; class Oligoflexia; order Oligoflexales; family CAIYRB01; genus JANOTL01. Next base: position 8,057 of record JAYVWD010000656.1, on the reverse strand, counting down.
AATCGACGCGCCCCGGCGCCGAGAAGTACACCATGACTTTGTTGCCGCCGAACTGCACGTCCGCCTCCAGCACGCTCATCTTGAGCTGGAGCTTCTCGCAGCGTTCCCGCGCATAGCTCACCGCCATCTCCGGCGTCAGCTTGCGCGTCTCGTCCATGTCCTTGGTCGAGGCGATCCGCATGATGGGCTTGAGGGACTTGCCGGGCTCCCCGTCGGGCGCATCGGACCGGGTGAACGAGCGGCCCTCCTTTACCTCGTACCGGATGACGGCGACCTTGGCGAGGCTCGGGCCGCGCTCGGTGTCGACGACCACGTCGTCGCCGACCTTGACGTCGTACTCGCCGGCGGAGAAGTCGTAAATGCGGCCGGCGCGCCGAAACTGAACGCCGACGATGTTGATACCTTCCATCAAACGATCCCCACGAGGCCTACACTCTCGGCTAAAAGCTGAGCGTTGACGGCGACTTTGCCGTGCGCACTCGCTTTCCTCACGGACGCGATCAACGCGCGCCGTTTCGCCACGAGGGGCCAGTCATTGTGCTGCTCAGAGCCGCTCTGATAAACAGCATTCAGTTTAATCTCGAGTGCGGCGAGGGTGTCCGCCACGCTGACGCCGCGTGCCCCTTGCCCCCAGTCGATGGCTTCCGCCCGCGACCGGGGCCAGGTGAGCGACGGCGCCCCAGTCCCCGCCTCGAGGTGAGCCAGGACCGCGCCCGGGGCGCCCCCTGCCACCTTGAGTAGCCCGGAGAGCGCCTCGGCGCCTGGCGCCTCGACTCCCCTCTCCGCGCAGATTCTCGTTATGATGTCCATTGCCTCGGACGCCATGGGCGGCGCGAGGCGCCAGCGCACGCAGCGCGACCGGATGGTCGCGAGCAGGGCGCCGGGCCGCGCCGAGCTGAGCAGGATGCGCGCCGACGGCGGCGGCTCCTCGAGGAGCTTCAACAGCCGGTTGGCCGCGGGCACCGTAAAGCGGTCGCAGTCCTCGACGACAGCGATCCGGTAGCGGCTGCCGCTCCCGGGACAGAGCGCCAGATGCTCCTGCAGACGGCCGGCCTCTTCGACGCCGATCGAGGCCCCGTCGTTGGCGAGCCAGAGGATCTCGGGGTGCGCGCCGGAGAGCGCCATGCGGCAGCCGTCGCAGTCGCCGCAGGCGGACGCCGCGGCGCAGACCTGCATGGCCGTGAGCGCGGCCAGGAGCAGGCGTTTCCCGATGCCCGCGCGCCCCGTCAGCAGGAGCACGGAGGGCAAGCGCCCCGCGGCCGCGAGCTTGCGCCACTGCGCCAGTGCAGCGTCGTGCCCAAGCGCCGCACGGTAGTCGGGAAGTTTTTGCGTCGCCTCGGGGACGGCGCTCTTAGATGCCAATCGCTTGTTCCCTCACGCGAGCCCGCGTGCTGCCAGGAGGGCCATCGCCTCGTCGATCAACAGTTCCGGAGGTTTGCTCGCGTCCAGGATCATTATTCGTTCCGCGAAGCGCTTTTGCAATGCGAGAAAGGCCGCGCGCAGACGTTCGTGGACGCTCGCCCGGGCATCGTCGAAGCGCTTGATGGAGTCCGGATGCGCCTCGCCGCGCGTGGAAAGGCGGCTCCGCGCCACCCGAACGTCACAGTCGAGGAGGAACGTCAGGTCCGGGTCGAGGCCCCGGGTCGAGAACGCGATCAGGCGCTCCAAGTCCGCTTCGGCGACGCCGCCCAGGAGGCCCTGATAGGCGCGCATCGAGTCGTGATACCGGTCGGTCAGGACCCAGTCGCCCCGCTCCAAAGCCGGGCGCACCAAGCGCCCCACGTGCTGCGCCCGCGCCGCCGAGACGAGCAGCGCCTCGGTCTCGGGAAGGAGCGGGTCCCCCGCCGGCGGGTCGCCGAAGAGCCCGCGGATCCGGTCGGCCGCGGGCGTGCCCCCGGGCTCCCGGGTCGTGACGAGCCGCAGGCCGCGGGCGGTCAGCCTGGCGGCGAGGCCCTGAAGAAGGGTGGACTTGCCCACGCCCTCGTTGCCTTCAATAGATAGGAACCGACCCCGCCCCGCCGTCAAAGTTCCTCCCTGGGGACCTAACCCCTCGGATAATTATGCTATTCCTTACCTTTTTAGCGGCCGACCCTGGGCCCGTCAAAGCAATCCTCCCACGCCAGGATTATTTCCAGTGTATTCAGTTAGTTGAGACCGAGCAGAGGCGCGTGCACGCGGAATGAGGCCTTCACTTTTGTCCCAAACCTCCGAAAACACGAGCACGGGATCGAAAGGAAGGGAATGTCCGAAGACTCGCGTTACGTTTTGGCAAAGAGGATCGCTCGCGGTGGCATGGCCGAGATTTATCTCGGCAAGCACATCGGCGACGACGGCTTTGCGCGTATCTGCGCCATCAAACGCATCCTTCCCCACTACGCCCAGGACCAGGAATTCGTGCAGATGTTCCGCGACGAGGCGCACATCTGCAAGCGCCTGCAGCACGCCAACATCGTCCGCGTCGAAGGCTTCGAGGAGGTCGAGGGCTCTTACGCGATCATCATGGAGTTCATCGACGGCTGCGACCTGCGCACCATGCTCCACTCGACCGAGCAGGCGAAGCAGAAGCTGCCGATCGCCATGGCCTGCCACATCGTCGCGGAAGCCGCGCGGGGCCTGCACTTCGCGCACACGAAGATCGACGAAATCACCAACCTGCCGCTCGGCATCGTGCACCGCGACATCTCGCCGCAGAACATCCTGGTCAGCTACGAAGGCGAGGTCAAAGTCACCGACTTCGGCATCGCCGACGCCGAGAACAAGCTCACCGAGACCCGTCCCGGCATCGTGAAGGGCAAGTACGCCTACATGAGCCCGGAGCAGATCTCGGCCAAGGACGTGGACGCGCGCACCGACGTGTTCGCCCTCGCGATCGTGCTCTGGGAGATGCTGGCGATGCGCCGCCTCTTTCAGGGCGACAACGAGGTCGATACGATCCAGCGGGTGAAGAACTGCCGGATCGATCACGAGCTCAAGACCCTCAACAGCGAGACGGACGACGAGCTCGACGCGATCGTCAAAAAGGGCCTCGCCAAGGACATCAAGAAGCGCCACAAGAACGCCGGCGAGCTGGAGAAGGACCTGCGGCGCTTCATGAGCCGCAAGTACCCGGAGTTCACGCCCGAAGAGCTCGGCAACTACCTCAAAAAGGCCATGGAGGTCCGCCGCACCGAGTCGCAGGCGGAGATCAAGCGCACCCTCACCGAGACCACGAACCGCCCGTCCACAAGGAGCAAGGGCGCCGGCGTCGCCAGCCCGCGGAAGCCGGGCGTCGACCTCGCGATCGAGGACTCAGGCGGCGCGCAGCCCAGCCTGTCGGTCGTCCGCACCGCCTCCGGCAATCATACGAACCACAACGCCATGGGCTCGATGATCGGGACGAACCTCGGCACCGCGGCGCGCCCGATGAGCGGGTCCAACCCGGCCAACCCGACGCCGCGCGCCGGCATCACCAACATGTCGCGCCCCGGCACGCGCGCGACCAACGTCTCCAACGCCATGCCGAAGACCTCGGCCTCGCCGGGCTCCAAGATCTGGCTCTACGGCCTGGTCGCGGCGGTGGTCCTTTGCCTCGGCGGCCTTTTCGCCTACAAGCAGTCCGCAAAGAAGCAGGGCGGCGGACAGCTCACGATCCGCACGACGCCGCAGCGCGTCCGCGTCACGGTCGACAACGTCGCCATCGGCGCCGGCCGCTACATGCGCGCCTCGTCGGCGGCGCCCCTCGTCGTCACCAAGCTCAAGCCCGGCCGGCATACGCTCACCGTGAGCCGCGAGGGCTACCTGACCTACAAGTACGAGTTCGACCTGGACTCCGGCGGCAAGATCAACAAGGACGACATCGTCCTGAAAGAGAAGTCGCCGCTCGCCCAGGTCGAGATCAAGATCAAACCCAACGACAAGCCCGTGAAGATCGACATGAACGAGGGCTACTACGTCGCCTCGTTCATCCCGGGCAAGGTCGACTCGGTCAATCCGGACATGATCCAGGACAAGACTTACACGATGCGCGTGAGCACGGGCGGCGCCGACAAGGACTTCACCTGCAAGGTCTCGTCGAAGGCGACCACCTGGAAAAACCGGACGGTCGTCACGATCGACAAGAAAAACAAGAAGTGCAGCCAGGAGAAGCCGTAGACGATGGCTGACGCCAGGACACAGCGACGCGCCGTGCTCATCACCGTGACGGTCCTCGTCTGGGTCGCGGCGATCGGCAATTCCACCTACAAGTTCCGGCTCGCGGCGAAGGCGGCGGTCCTGGTGTCGCTCACGACCAAGCCCGAGACGATCCTGGTGTCGGTCGACGGCGAACGCCAATTCGAAGGCGGCTACGTCCTTACGCCGGTCAAGCTCGGCGTGCCGCCGGGCAAACACAAGATCAAGATCGCCCGCGACGGCTACATCGCCCACGTCGTGACCGTCGAGGGCGACAGCGGCGAGCAGTTCCACATGGACGACGTCGTCCTCCAGAAAAACCCGGACCTCCTCTTCGCCAAGGTCACGGTCGAGGGCCCCGAGACGCCCGTCTACGTCGAGATCGACGATGGCCTCGTCCGCGGCGACACGCCGCTGGTGACGACCGACGTGACGCTCGCCGCGGACCACCATTTGACGGTCTATCCGCGCGGGAAGGCCGACCTCGACGTGAAGTGGAAGTGCCGCTTCTCGCCGCAGGGCGAGACCGAAGGCGCCGAGCACGCGATCAAGGTGAGGACCAAGGGCGACCAGGTGAAGGCCGCCGGCTGCGAAAAGGTCGGCGCCAAGGCGAAGAAACCCTGAAGGCTTTACTCGTGGCGGATCGTCGCCAGCTCGTTGAGCGCGGTCCGGATCTCCTTCGCGCCTTTTTCGCAGACGCGACGGACGCCGGCCCATTCCGCTTTCACGTCCTTGACGGCGAAGCGGCCGCCAGTGCGCTCGAGCCAGGCCTTCGCCATGCCGCCGACGGCGTTCCAGCTGTCCCGGCGGCTCTGCGAGTCGAGCGGCGTCAGGTGCTCGAGCTTTTTGAGCGCCTCGCGGTGGAACCCGTTGACGAAGAGCGGCGTCGCGATCAGGCCCCAGACGACGGTGAACGCCAGGGCGGCGAGGAAGGCGCCGCCCGCGACCAGCGGGTACTTGTCGTTGCCGAAGGTCCCGGCCGACACCAGGCCGAGGGCGCCGCCGCCCGCCAGCAGAAGTCCGAGCACGAACCCGCTCACGACGTTGCGAAGGCGGTAGCGCCCGCGCCGGCGGTGGTAGGTGATCAGCGCCTCGAGCAGGTGCGAAAGGCGCTCGCCGTGCAGCTCGACGTAGGCGGCCAAGTGGTCGAGGCGGTACTTCGGCGCCTGGGCGATGAGCTGCTTGAGCTCCTCGCGCTGGTTGTCGAGGAAGCCGAGGTACTCCGCGGGCTTCGCCCCCGACCGCAGCTTTTGGGAATAAGTCAGCTTGATCGGGGGGATGTCCTTGCGCCCGAGCATCTGCGAGAGGTTCCAGCAGAGCGTTCCGTAGACCCGCAGCAGGTCGACCAGGGACTCGCACTCGTCGACCCGGTTCAGGACGAATAAGACCCGGTCCTCGAAGGTTCGGGCGGGAAGCGTGTCGCGTAGCGACGCATGCGCCTCGCGCACCGTCCCGGCCTTGTGGGGGTCGAACAGCACGAGCACCAGGTCGGCGATCTGGGCCAGGTCGCCGATCACCTCCTGGTAGTTGTAGCCGCGGTCCCGCTCGGCCGTGCTGTCGAGCATCCCGGGCGTATCTATCAGAGCGAGATTCTTGAGAAAAGGCGAGTTCACCTTCTTCAGGCGAAAGTGCGAGGCGAACCGCTGCCCGTGGCGCTTGAGCCCCTCAAACGGGTACTGGGGGTCATTCAGAAGGACGTGGCCTTCGCGCTCCTCGGTGACCTTTACGGCACCGCGGCCCTCGCTCGCCTCGTCATAGGTAATGATCGTGAAACAGTCGTCGGTCGGCGCCTGGCCGGTCTGCTGGACCTCGAGGCCCAGGAGTTCGTTGATGAGGGTCGACTTGCCGGACGAGTAGTTGCCGAGGATGAGCACCTGCGGCCGCCACTTGATCTGGGACTCGAGGGGCACCTCGGCGTAGCCGTAACGGCGCGCGACGGGCGACAGATTGCTCGCGACGAGGTCGACCATCTCGGCGCGCAACGACTCGATGTAGTTGTCGCGATACATATCCCAAGCTCCGACTGGGGGCCACTTTGGGACTATATGGCACAACGGTCCGCATTGACAGGCGAAAGGCTGAGCGGCTAGGTTTGTCCCCCATGACGCTCTACTTCCGAGAACAGGGAACGGCCATCATCGTGTATGGCAACACGTATCCCGTACGGGAGCGGCTCAAGGCGCTCGGCGCAAAATTCAACGGCGCCGAAAAGAACTGGCGCGTGCCGCACTCGGACGAGAACCTCACGCTCATTCAGGGGATGTGCGCGGCGCTCGGCGGCAGCCAGATCGGCACCGCGATGGTCGCCGCCGCGCCGGCCGAGGGGCTCTTTGCCGCGCGCGCGGGACCGGCTCCCGAGCTGGCGCCGGCGCCGGCCGACGGCGTCCCTGACGAGTCGGGCCTCACGATCCGCCAGCTGATGGACCGCGCCGGACTCGCGATCACGCAGGCCTTCCCCCGTTCCATCTGGGTCGTCGGCGAGATCCAGAATGCCTCCCGGCGCCCGAGCGGGCTCTTCTTCGACCTGGCGGAATCCGCCTCCGAAGGCCAGCATCAGAACGCGACCGTCACCGTCCGCGCCATCCTGTGGCGCTCCGCCCTTTCGATGATCCAGGCCAAACGTGGCGCCGGCATCGAAGGCGACATCCTGCAGGACGGCCTCAAGGTCCGCGTCCTCGTCCAGGTCCAACTCTACCGGGACCGTGGCCAGATCTCGCTCACCATCGACGACGTCGACCCGGCGTTCACCAAGGGCGCCCTGGCCCTGGCCCGCGAAAAGCTGCTCAAGGAGCTGCGCGCCAAGGGCCTCGACGCCGCCCAGGCCCGCCTGACGCTGCCGCCGTTCCCGTTCCGCGTCGGCCTGATCAGCGCCGAGGGCTCGCGCGCCAAATCCGACTTCCTCGACCAGCTCCAGTCCCTCGGCTTCCCGGGCGAGGTCCTCTTCCGCAACGCGCCGATGCAGGGCGAGTCCGTGCCGGTCCGGGTCGCCTTGGCCTTGGTCCAGCTCGAGGAGCAGGCGGTCGATTTGATCGTCCTCACCCGCGGCGGCGGGAGCGCGGCGGACCTGCGCTGGTTCGACGCGCCCGAGATCGCCTACGCCATCGCCCGCTGCAAGATCCCGGTCGTCGCGGCGATCGGCCACCACGACGACTTCTGCGTCGCCGAGATGGTCTGCCACCTGCGCCAAAAGACCCCGACCGCCGCCGCCGACTTCGTCGCGGGCCTTTTCGTCGCCACCCGCCAGCGCATCGACCAGCTCGCCGGAACCATGGCGAAAGAGCTCATGCGCCGCGCCAACGAGTTCAACGCCCTGCAGGCGCAGATCTCCGGCCGCCTCGCCGCCGCCGCCAGCGAGGGCCTGGCCCGCCGCGAGCAGCGCCTGCTGACCACCCGGCACCGGCTCGTGGCCCTGGGCCTCGAAGCGCTCACGGCGCTGGCGCGCAAGGCGGCCGAGCGCCTGAACACCTTGAAATTTACCGCCGAGCGCGCCCTCAACGCCCGCGCCGCCCAGGTCCAGGGCCTCGAGCAAAAGCTGATCCGCCTGGACCCAAAGCCCTGGCTCGAGCAAGGCTGGACCCAGCTCTACGTCGGGAAAAAAGCCGTGCGCGGCGTCCGTGACCTCGCAAAAGGCGATCTGGTGAAGGCGCGGCTCCTCGACGGGCGCGCCGAGCTCACCGTACAACACGTCGAAGCGACGGAGAAAAAGCCATGACCACTGAGTCCGCCACCTACAAGGCCATGCTGGAGAAGGTCGAGGCGATCGTCCGCGACGTCGGCTCGCCCGAACTCGACCTGGACGAGATGGTCGGTAAGATCGAGCAGGGCTACGGCCTGATCAAGGAGATGCGCGCCCGCCTCGACCAGACGAAAGAGAAGATCGAGAAGCTCCGGATGGACTTCGAATGAGC
>JAYVWD010000655.1:0-4010 GCA_043786345.1 Pseudomonadota bacterium | reverse complement strand
GGGCTAGCCGGCGGCGACGGAGCCTCCGCGGTGACCACCGCCGCCCGGCGCGGATCGGACTGACACGCCGTTATCGTGGCCGTAATGAATACGGCCCCTAGCAATCGTCGTTTCATGGTTCCGTCCTCTAAAGAGTGATCCGATGTCCCCTGCGCAGTGGTGGCCGCCCGAGAGCGACGCCGCCACGCGGTAGACTAACTCGTCCGGGACGGTGGCCGATCTTAAGTCAGCGGGTTTCGGGCGTCCGAACCGGGACTTGTCGGGCGCGCTAAAGTCTCGTCGAACGGGACGACCGGAGCGCGCAGAAACTGCGACCGATAGTGCGAAAGAACCGTCCGGGCGCCGCCTTCCGCGAGCGACGCCAGGCCTTCGAAGGCGGGCGCGTCGAGGATCACCGCGCGTTCAGCATAGGAGCTCACAGTCTGCTCCAAGTGGTCGATGCCGTCGATCAGGGCCGTGGGAAGGGCGACGAAGCGGCCCGGCAGCCAGTGGCCGGTGTCGATGATGAGGAACGGAACCGCGGCGTCGTGCCAGTTGATGACGGCGTCGGCGACGGTGCCGGCGATGTCGCCGTCCAGGTCGGTCTTCGTCTTGATCTTGTAGCCCTTGAGGTCATGCAGGCTCTGGAGGTTCGGGTCGCTGCCTGTCGGCAGCTGCTCGCGAAGGGCGTTGAACTCGTCGGGAACCTCCGACGGCTCGATGAGCGGGCCGAACGAGGGCATGGGCCCCATGCCAAAGCCGACCAGGCCGCCCGTGATCCAGTAGTGGTTCCAGCCGTAGTGACGGTCCAGCTCGAGGGCGACCTGGCGCGAGACCGGCAGATGGTCCTCGACGTGCGGCGCCTCCTCGACCTGCTTTTTCGACAGGTTGAGCTTCAGCTCCTTCATGGCGAGGTCCAGCTCCTTCACCGCGGCGGGCGCGATCAGGACCTTGCGGCCAGGGAGCCACCGCTTGGTATCGACGACGAGGTAGCGGATCGCCCAATGGCGGTCGTCCACGTAACAGTCCTTGACGTGGCCGAGGTCGTCGTCGGTCGCGCGCAGGGAAAAGGAGCGCAGGGCTTCGAGAGTGGTACGCATGGGTTCAAGTCCTCCAGGTGAATTCAGTGCGCCAGACTGGGGTCCGTCGCGGGCGCGTTGTTGTCGATGATCCGCGCGTCGACGCGGCGGTCGAGCTGCAGGCGGGCGATGTCGGTCGGCTCGGCGGCGGCATCCCTGGCACCGCGCGAGGCGATGCGGATCCGGGCGGGCTCGACGCCCTGCTCGGTCAGGTAGGTTGCGACGGCGACGGCGCGGGCGCGGGCTAGCGCTTCGTTATGGGTGTCCACGCCGCGTTTGTCGGCGTAACCGACCAGCGTGACGCTGAGGGTCGGAGCCTCTTTGAGGGAGTTGATCAGCTCGTTCAGCGCCGGCTGTGAGGGGTCAGCGACGGCCGCTTCGGCGGTGTCGAAGAAGGCGACCGGCTGCGCGATCGCGAGCGGACCGGTCGTTGCCGCCAAGGGGTGGGCGGCGCGGGCCTCGGAGAGCTGCAGCCGGGCGTCGATCAGGCCCGATTCGGTGCGGCGGAGGGCCTCGTAAGCCATCAGGTCGGTGCCGTCCCAGTCGCGGATGCTTTGGGTCAGGGCGAGCGCGCGCGTCGCCGTCGCCTCGGCTTCCTGCGCCGCCGCTCGGGCCTCGGCGAGCTGGTTGCGGTCAAAGAGGTCCACGGCGTCGTCGAGCTTTTGCTCGGAGAATTTCACGCTGCGGGGGAGGTACCTGCCGGCTTCGGCGTCCTTCGCCGCGGCGATCGCCCGCGCGGCGGCATGCAGCTCGGCGGGCGCGGCGGGGGGAACCGTGGCGCAGCCGCAGGCGACGAGGATGACGGCGGTGGTCGTCAGTACTTGGGCGTAGTTCATCGGACAGTTCCTCCAAAGGTCAAGGGCGCTACGGTGAGGGTCCTGATGAGCCTCCCTCTGCACCAACCGTGCCGCTGGTCGCAAATCATGAGAAGCCCCGGCAAAGCGCGGCCCGGCGGATGGTTTGGCGCAGGTGGGCGCGGGGACGGGAGGCAAGCGCTGTCACGCGGATGATTCAGCGGCGTCCCGAAAGGAGTCCAAGCCCTTGGCACGCGCCCTGCTATGGGAAAGGGACGCGGGCCTTGAAACGGCAAGGCGGGGCCCCGAGGAGGATGCGATGCTTTATTACAGTCTGATATTCCTGATCGTGGCGGTCATCGCCGGCTTTTTCGGCTTCGGCGGGGTGGCGACCGCTGCGTCGGGGATCGCGCAGATCCTTTTTTTCGTCTTTTTGGTCGGCTTCATCATCACCGCGGTGGCCGGCGGCATGACGCGCGCCAAGGTCAGGTCGCCCCGTCCTTGAATTTCAGGCCTATTTGTCGCCGAGGTACGGGTAGCTCTTCATGTACTTGAGGAGCCGCTCGCGGTTGTCCTTGACCTCGCCTGCGGTCAGGGCGCCTTCGGTCAGGGCCTTGTTGAATTGGATGTCGTAGCAGCCGACCATCTCGCCCATGTCGTAGTTTCGCGAAACGAGGAGCTCGTCGATGGGGTCGCCGTAGGTGGTCTTGGTGACCTCCCATTCGCCGCCGGCATCGATGTGGATCTCGGCCTCGTGGATGGCGCCGAAGAGGTTGTGCTCGTTGGCGAGCGACTCCTGATAGGCGCCGACCAGGAAGAAGCCGACGTAGTACGGCTGGCCGTTCGGGCGGTGCAGGTCGAGCGAGGTCTTGACGTCGGCCCGGTCGATGAAGTGGTCGAGGCAGCCGTCGGAGTCGCACGTGATGTCGACGATCGTCGCCTTGTGGGACGGCTTCTCGTCGTGCCGGGCGAGCGGCATCACCGGGAACAGCTGGTCGATCGACCAGGAGTCCGGGATGGATTGGAAGATCGAGAAGTTGGCGAGGTACTTCGAGACCATGACCTTCTGGAGGTCCTCGAATTCCTCGAGCTGGTGCCGCTGGAAGGACGAGAAATAGAGGGCGCGCCGGCAGATCTTGCGGAAAAGCTCCTCGGCGAGCGAGCGGTCCTGGAGCGTCAGGTAGCCGAGGTTGAAGAGGGTGAAGAGCTCTTCCTGGTACTCGATCGAGTCGTGGTAGAACTCGACGTAGTTTTTGCGGTTGATGTTATCGAGGATGAACTTGAGCTCTTTGATGCTCTTGTGGACCTCCTGGCCGGGCTGCTCCGGGATCGACACCTCGATGGAGCCCAGGGTTTCCTCGCCCTGGACCTCGCGGATGTCGGTGACGACGACCGAGTGGTAGGCGGCGATGACGCGGCCCGACTCGGTGACGATGGTCGGGTACGGGACGCCCTCATTGGCGCACACCTCACCCAGGACGTAGATCGCGTCGTTGGCGAACTCCTGGAGCGTGTAGTTGGCGCTCGAGGTGAACGAGGTCTTGCTGCCGTCGTAGTCGACGCCGACGCCGCCGCCGATGTTGAGGAACTGCGGCGAGAAGCCCATCTTGACGACCTTGGAGTAGACCCGGGAGGCCTCTTTGATCGCGTTCTTGAAGCGCTTGATCTCGGTGATCTGGGAGCCGATGTGGAAGTGCAGCATGCCGAGCTTGTCCTGCATGCCGGCTTCTTCCAGCATCTGGAGGCAATGCAGGACTTCGGTCGTCGTCAGGCCGAATTTCGAGGAATCGCCCGAGGACTTCTCCCATTTGCCCGCGCCCTTGGCGTACAGGCGGACGCGCAGGCCGACTTCCGGGCACACCCGGCGCTTTTTGGCGAGGTCGATCAGGGTCTCGAGCTCGTCGGGGCCCTCGACGACGACGACGACGCGTTTGCCCATGGCCTTGCCGATGAAACCCAAGTCGATGAACTCGCGGTCCTTGAAGCCGTTGGCGATCAGGAGCGAGTTGGTCGTGAGCGGGTAGCTCAGGGCGGCGATGAATTCGGGCTTGCTGCCGACCTCGAGGCCGTAGTCCAGGCGCTGGCCGCACGAGACGATGGCGTCGATGAATTCGCGGCGCTGGTTGACCTTGAAGGGAAAGACGCCGACATGGCGGCC
>JAYVWD010000654.1:0-1689 GCA_043786345.1 Pseudomonadota bacterium | reverse complement strand
GCTGTCGCCGATCTGCCACCACATCGCCCGCAAGTTCGTCGCCTATGACGACCGGATCATGACCTACAGAGACAAGCGCGTCAGCCTCCTCTCCCAGGTCGTGGCCGGGATCCGCGTCGTCAAGTACCTCGCCTGGGAGGCCCGCCTCGCCGCCGACGTGCAGGCGCTGCGCGCCGAGGAGCTCGCGACCCGCCGGAAGCTCGTGCTCGCCTCGTCGGCCTCGATGCTCGTATTCCTCGCGGCGCAGGCGCTCGCGAACGTCGCGGCGCTCGCGACTTACGTGGCGATGGGCCACACCCTCGACGCCGCCACCGCCTTCGCCGTCATCGCGCTCTTCGACCTCTGGCAGCACCCGTTCGCGAACCTGACCAATTACATCGCCGACCTTTCGGCGGCCAAGGTCGGCGCCCAGCGTATCATGACGTTTCTCAAGGAAGAAAAGCACGCGCCTCGCCCGGACACCGTCGATGCGCACACGGTTCCCGGCCTCTGCGTCGCCGGCTTCGAGGCCCGGCACGAGGTGACGGCCGCGCCGGCCGTCAAGGGCTGGAGCCTTTCGCTCGCGCCCGGCAGCGCGACCGCGATCGTCGGGCCCGTCGGCTCCGGCAAGACGAGCTTCCTGCTCGCGCTGCTCGGCGAGCTCGAGCAAACCGGCGGCTCCTGCCGCTGGGTCGGCCTCGCCGAGGACAAGCGCCCGAAGATCGCCTGGGTCCCCCAGGCGCCCTACATCGTCAACGGCACCGTCCGCGACAACGTCGCGTTCGGCGCGGCCGCCGACGTCGAGCGCGCGGTGCGGCTCTGCGCCCTGCGCGAGGACGTCGCGGCCTTCCCCGCGGGCCTCGACACCGAGATCGGGGAGCAGGGCATCAACCTTTCCGGCGGGCAGAAGCAGCGCCTCGGCTTAGCCCGGGCGCTTCTGCAGAAGCCCACCGTCGCGCTCCTCGACGACCCGTTTTCGGCCGTCGACCGGCGCACCGAGGACCAGCTCGTCGACAAGCTGCTGTTCGGCGCCTGGAGCGGCGTGACGCGCCTCGTCGTGACGCACCGCCTCGAGCACCTCGGCCGCTTCGACCGCATCGTCTTCGTCGAAGGCGGCGAGATCCGGGCCACCGGCGCGCTGGCGAGCCTGCTCGAGTGGAGCCCGGACTTCGCGGCCTTCTACGCCCAGCACCTTCATCTTCATGAAAAGGGCCGCGCCTTCGAGCTGGAGCACGCCGAGCCCCGGGCCGCGCCCTCAGGATTGCCCGCCGTCCAGGACGCCGAGGACCAGCCGAAGACCGCCGCGCTGACGGTGGCGGAGGACCGCGAGCAGGGGCACGTGCGCGCCCGCGTCTACCTCGACTACCTTTTGGCCTTGGGCGGCGACACGACGCGCCAGCGCCTCGCGACCTTGGGCGGTTTGGGCCTGGCGACGGCCGCCGTCGGCCTCCTGCCGATCGCGCAGAACTACAGCCTGAGCCGGGGCGGCGCGAGCCTCACCCTGTACGCGGGGCTCGCCGCGGCGGGCGTGGGCGCGGCGTTTCTGCGGCACCTCGTCTGGGGGCTCCGGGCGACGCGGGCCAGCGCGAGCCTGCACGACCGCGCGCTGCGCGGCGTCCTCGGCACGACCGCGCGTTTCTTCGACACCAACCCGATCGGCCGGATCCTGAACCGCTTCTCCTTCGACGTCGACGCCGTCGAGCGCCAGGT
>JAYVWD010000653.1:0-1720 GCA_043786345.1 Pseudomonadota bacterium | reverse complement strand
CCGGACTCCTGCCCGAAATTTACAAGCCGGCCGACTACCTGAGCTTCGGGTCGATCGCCAACACGATCTACACCCTGTTCAACGTCGACGCCGCAAAATACTGGAAAATCGAGCGCAACGGGCCCGATGCCGTCGTGCTGGCGAAGCTGCTGTTTTCATGTGACCGGTTCCTCCTGAACCTCAACATATTATGACATCAGGCCTGGCAAGGCCCGCTCGAGCCCCGACGGCGGCGCAATTTGCGCCGCCGGGTTTTCGTACGGCCCTCGAAAGGGGCCCCATAAGAGGCGGATGTAGCGGCGACCGCTCGACCAGCTTACTTCCGCGCCAGCACCGCTATCACCCGCGCCCAGGTCGTGCCGGGATCATAGACTTTGACGCCGGTCTTGTACTCCGTCGCCATATTGTCGTCGGTGATCTTGAGCAGATCCCGCCGCGCCAGAAACTCCGCGCGCACGTCCGGCAGCGGCGTCGCGGCCAGCGTCTCGAGCACGGCCTCGGAGCCGGGCCGTGCCGGCCCGAAGACCGGGGTGCCGCCCGCCTCGAACTGCAGCAGGTGCGCCTTGCGCTCGGCGACGCTCATGTCGAACGGCGCATCGCTCGCCGCGACGAAGCCCTCGATGCGCACGACGTGCGAAAACACCTGGGCCGCCGTGTAGATGACGTCGGGCGAGCCGGTGGTGTTGTAGTAGAGGACGCCGCCCGGCGTAAGGTGCTGCTTGCAGAGCCGCAGAAACTCCTCCGAAAGGAGGCCCGTGATCATGCTGCGCCAGTGGTAGGTCGTGTTCATCAGGATGAAGTCGAACTGCCGGTCCGCATGGTGGTTGAGCCAGCGCCGCCCGTCGTCGTAGGCGATGGCGACCTTGGGGTCGGTGAGCACCGTCGCGTGCTCGGGGAAGCCTTTGATCGTCTGCTCATAGCCCGGGTTGATCTCGACGATCGTCAGCGTCTCGACGCTTTTCAGGTCGGCGAGGACGCGCGACCAGGAGCCGCTGCTCAGGCCGATCTCGAGGACGTCTTTGGGGGTGCGGTGCAGCGCGGCGGCCATGTAGCCGCGGCGGATCCCGTTCGAGTTCTTGACGGGGTCGGTGTTGAATTTGCCGTCGTAGATGCCGCCGCCGTAAATCCAATAATCGCCCTCCCGCTTCGCCACCGAGACGACGCCCGAGCGCGTCTCGACGAGCGATAGGTAGGGCGTAAATTCGGTGTAACCGCGCGAAAATTGGAACTTTCCGAGGAGCTGGTCGAAGAGCGTGGCGTGGCCGAGGATGGCGACGAGCGCGGCCGCGGCGGCCGTGCCGCCTATCCGCATCCGCGTGCCGCGCGCGACGTCCGGCGCGAAGGCGACGAGGAGCGCCGTAGCGAGCCCGACGCCGGCGATCACCAGGACGATCTGGCCCAGGCTCAGGTAATCCATGAGCACGAAGGTCGTGAGCAGCGGCCCCGCGACGGAGCCGACGATGTTCCAAAAGTAGATGCGCGAGAGGGCGCCGCCGACCGCCGCCGAAGGCGAGATGGCGGCGTGGCAAAGGAGCGGGAAGATCAGGCCGTTGCAGAACGAGATCGCGAAGATCCAGAAGTAAGTGAGGTCGTGGCCGACGCCGCCGAACAGCGCGAGCGTCTGCGCCGTCGCGGGGATCGACAGATAGTAGACGATGGACGAGACGGTGAGCGTCGTGGCGAGCGTCGGCAGCAGCGAGCGGCCGGCTTTCGGCGGCCG
>JAYVWD010000652.1:0-3059 GCA_043786345.1 Pseudomonadota bacterium | reverse complement strand
TCGACGAGGTCGCCGAGCGCCTCAAGGACGTGCGCCCCGATTTCCTCAAGGCCGCGCACGCGTGAAGCCATGACGCGCGAGGGCAAACAGCTGCTCGCGGCGCTCGAGGCCTGCGGACTCCTGCTCATGACCGACGCCAAGCTGCCGAACGCGGTCGCGCTGCTCGCCGGCGGGCCGGTCAAAGGCTCATGGTGGGGGCACGACAAGGGCAACCTCATGTACAACGCGATGAACGAGCTTTTCGACCATACCGACGTGTTTTCGGCGCGGCTCGTGAACGATAAGGTGACGTTCGTGCACCGCCCGCTCTGGCGGGCCCTGGCCGGCACCGGCGCCGAGGGCGCGTCCTGGCAGCGGGACGGGCTGCCGGCGGCGGCAAAAGCCTTGCTCGTCCGCGTCGCGGCGGAAGGCGAGGTTTCGGCCTCCGGCGAGGCGGTGCGCGCGCTCGAGAAGCGGCTGCTCGTCGCGAGCGAGCAGGTGCACACCGCGAGCGGCGCGCACGCGAAGGTCGCTTGCAGCTGGGCGGCCTGGGCGAAGCGCCGCGGCCTGAAAGGGCCGTTTCCCGCGGGAAAAGCGGCGCGGACGGCGCTCGAGGCCGCGGCCGGCGCGCTGGCCCAGGGCTCGGGCGGCGTCGCGAAGCTGCCTTGGGGCGCGCGGCTGGCCGATGGGTGACCAAACTCTGGACGGGGGACCCTCGTCCAGGGACGAGGTCCAGGTGTCTGAAATATCTATAGTTTCGGTGTTCGACGCGCTGGCCTGGCGCTTGCTTTCCCTCGCCGGGGGAGGCTGCGAACGCGACGTCCATGAAGAAGCTGCTCCACTTCATCGAATACCTCTGCCTCGACGACCAGCTCTACTGGCGGGTGCCGCTTCTCGACGCGTCGGGCGAGGCGGAGGTCCGCTGGCAGCGCGACCTCAAGCCCAGGGCCTGGACCGTGCGCCTCGGCGACGGCGCCTTCGAGCGCGACGTGGCGACGGCGGAGCTGGTGGCGACGCTCGCGGTCGCCGCGATCGATCAAGAGCACCTCGAGCGGCAGATCGGCGCGAGCATTTTGACCCAGGCGGTCTTCGCGGAGATGGTGCGCGACGGGGCCGTAGAGATCTTCGGCGTCGAGGTCGTGGCGCGCAGCGTCGCGGACACGCGGGAATTCCTCCAGTCGGTGGCCCAAGCCGCGACGCGGCTGGCGGCGGCGCCGCAGATACCGCCGAGCACCGCCCGGCTGCGCCTCCTCCGCGACTGAGCGGGCGGCTGGTCCTGGTCGGGGTCCTTGCGCTGACGTTTTTTTCCGGCATGGCGCGGGGGCAAGGCCTTGCGTCTTATGCCGGCGGCGGCGCGCAGCTCGGAATCCGCGAGCGCCGCGAGACGAGCCAGGTGGTCGTCGCGGGGGGCTTCGTCGACTGGGGCGTGACGGAAAACGCACTGCTTTCGGGCGGCCTTGATCACGCGGGCGGGATCTGGACCGCGGGGATCGGGGGCAAATATGTGTTTCAGGAGACGAGTCGGCTCGTGCGGCCGTATGTCGGGGCGGGGGTGGCGATTGCACCGGGCGGCCCGTTCCGGCCTGACCTGCGGGTCGGGCTCGCGCTCTATGGGTTTGGGGAGAGCAATCTTTTGATCGAAGGGCGGTGGATTCAGACTGCTAGCGACTTTACGGTGGGGATTGCGGCGCCGTTTTAGGTGGATTTGCAGTCCGCAATCCGCTTCCCGCCTGCCGCATCCGCATGGTGCAGGGCGCCGCTCACCAATTGACGGTCCGGACCTCGTCGCCCTCTTCGAGCCCGCCGACCACCTCGGCATAGCTCAGGGATTGCGCGCCGAGCTTCACCTCTTTCCACGCCCAGCCCCCGCCCTTGTCGGCGGGCGCGCCGGCCGCCTTCCCGCGCCGCGTGAAGACGAAGGCGGTGGTCTCGCCGCCCGACCGCGCCGCGCCGGGCTGGAGCGGCGAGCCTTTGACGGCGCCGTCCTTCCCCGTGACCGGCGGGGATTCCGCGAGCGCGGCCGCCGGCACACGCAGGACGTCCGCCTTTTCGGTCGGCCGCAGCGTCACGCGCACCGTCATCCCCGGCATCCCCTGCGGGGGAAGCTTGTCGGGTACGAAGACGATCTCGAACTGCCGGACGTTGTCGGCGGGCTTCGGCGACTTGTTGCCGTCGCGCTCGGCGGCGGTCGTCGGAACGCCGGCGACGCTCCGGACCTTTCCGGGGATCTCCTCGCCCGGGGCGATGTCGAGGGTCATTACCCCAGGCGTCCCGGCGACGATGCCTTCGGCGTCGATCTCGGGGACGAAGATCTTGCCGACGAGGTCCTTCGGGTCGGCGACCTCGGCGACGACCGCGTTCACCTGGACGCCGGCCCCCGGCCGCGCCTTCTGCCAGCCGGAGTTGCCGCTGAACAGCGGGAAGATGACGATGCCGTCCTGCGGCGCCTTGAGCTCGGTCTTGGCGAGGCCCGAGCGCATGTCGGCGACCTCCTCCTCGACCTTCTTGAGCTTGAGGCTCTGCACCGTGACGCGGCGCTCGCCGCGGGTCCGGTTCGACACCACCTTCTCGTTGTTGCGGCGCAGGGTGGCCTTGGCGGCCTCGATCTTGAGCTTCTGCTTCTTCTTCTCCGACTCGGACACGGCGTCGGAGTCGGTGAGCAGAAGCAGCTCCTTCTTCAGGTCGAACTCCGACTGGGTGACGGCGGACTTGGCGTCGGCGATGTCGTCGTCGGCGCTCAGGCGCGCCTCCTCCATCTCGAGCTTGGACTGCTCGAGCTCCATCTCCTTCTCCGTCAGGTCCTTCTGGATGGTCGCGGGGTCGAGCTTGACGACGAGGTCGCCGGCTTTGACCAGGGTGCCTTCCTCGGCGGTCCAGGAGATGTTGTAGTCCCAGTACCAGCGGATGCGCTGCACGACCAGTGGCTTACTCGACGGCGACGACAGACTGCCGTCGGCGAGGACCTCGTGGACGACCGCCCCCTTGCCGACCTTGACCTCTTCGCCGAAGTCCAGGCCGCCTTTCGTGCCGCCGGGCGCGCCGGCCTTCGTGCAGCCGAGCGCCGTCATAAACAAAATTAG
>JAYVWD010000651.1:0-1911 GCA_043786345.1 Pseudomonadota bacterium | reverse complement strand
GGACCGCCTGAGCTTCCGCTACTCCGACGGCCACACGCCCGGCCAGATGCACGCGGTCTTCCGCGGTGATACGGACACCGTCGTGTTTTGCGGCGATCTGATCCCGGGGACGCCCTGGGTTCACTTACCGATCACGATGGGCTACGACCGCTTCCCCGAGCTTCTGATCGACGAGAAGGCCGCGCTCTACGAAGCCGCGCTGCCGGAGCGCTGGCTCCTCTTCTACACGCACGACACCGAGGTCGTCGCCTCGCGCCTCGCGCGCGATCCGCAAGGGCGGTACGCGGCCGCCGAGGCGTGCGCCGAGCTCAGGCGCGCGCCGCTCTAGCGGGGATCCTGGTAGCGGCGAGGATCAGGTGCGGCAAACGGTGTCGCGAGCCGCGTTTCAGAGGAACGTGCCGATTGATAAGGTGATCGTGTTGCGTGCCTCGCGAACGCGGAGACGCGCGCGCCCGCCGCCAGTCGCGGCGAATTGGTGCGCGGCGAGCTCGCGGTCCAGCCCGATCCCGGCGATCATGCGGTCCAGGAAGCCCGCGCTGATCTCGACGCCCCCGCGCACGGAGTGGGCGTCTGCAACCGCGACCGAGCGCTGATACTGCGCCGCGATGGTCGCGAGAAGCAGGTCGGACGCGAGGCGGCGACTGAGGGCGAGCCCGAGCGCTCCGAAGACGACGCGCTCGAGCTTCGCGGACGTGGCCAAGCCCGTAGAATCCCGTCGAAAAGTGATGACGTCGCGCACCGACGCGCCGACCTGGCCTCCGAGGGAGACGGCGGCGGGGAGAGCGACGCGGTAGCCGAGGTTCGCCGCCGCTTCGGTCACGTTCAAGATGCTGCCGGCCAACGCCATGCGGGCGGCGTGGTAGGCGGCGCCGACGGACCATTGCTCGCGAAACGGGACCTCGAGGCGGGCCAGGACGGACTGGACGGCGAGGCCATCGACGCGGCGGAAGACATCGACCGAGGTCTGCTCGTACGCGAGACGACCCGGCGCAAACCCGAGGTCGAGGCGCGCGCCGCGCTCCGGCTCGGGCGTCGCGATCCTGGTCGCGAGCGGCGCGGGGCCGCGCGCGACCGCGGGCGCCGGCGCGGAGCCCACGACGGCAAATTGGTGCGCGCCTGTCCAGGGTCCGTGGCCGCCGTCCTTGCCGAGGGCGCGCACCCGCCAGAACGCGGCGCCGACCGGGAGCCTGACGGTGAAGAAGGCGGCGATGACCCGGCGGTCGACGACGGGGTGATCGAACGCGGCGTCGCGCGCGACCTGCAACTGCGCGGACATGGCGCCCTCCGGCAACTTCCACGAAAACGCGACGGACGCTTCGCCTTCGCCGGGCATGGTGGGGATCCTGACGCCTATGCGGGGTTGGAGCGCTAGCGGCGGCGCCGGGGGGGCCACGGGTCCGGCGGAGCCCTTCGGCTCGTCGGGCGGATTCGGCCCCGGTTCCGGCGAGGGCTCCGGCCGCGGACCCGGCGCCGCGGCCACGACGGCGAGCGTTCTTACGGCGCTCAGAGACTCGTAATTTTCGGGAAAAATAGCGCGGACGCGCCAGAAATAGGCGCCGGGCCCCAGCACCAGCGTTGCGCTGGTCCCGTCGCCGTCCTCGCGCAGCAGGATCGTCGAAAACCCCGGGTCCGGCGCGACCTCGATGGCGTAGGTGATGGCGTGATCGACCGGTTTCCAGGCGAAGGTCACCTTGCCGCCAACCTCCGGGACGACCGGCGTGCCGCTTGCGGGAGAAGCGAGGGCGGGCGTCGGGAGCTTGAGCGTAAGCGCGGCGACGTTCGAGACCTCGCCGACGGCGCCGGCCTCGTCGAGGGCGGCGACGCGGTAAAAGTATCGTCCCGGTGGGGCGTCGTCCCAGACGAAGAACGGTGCGTTGACGGTCGTCTCCGTCACGACCTTGGTGAACGCCG
>JAYVWD010000650.1:0-4754 GCA_043786345.1 Pseudomonadota bacterium | reverse complement strand
ACCGAGGACAGAAAGAAGCCCCAATACTTGAAGTAGCCGAGCAGCCCGAGGTTGAAGACGATGCCGCCGATCAATACTTTCTTGCGTTGCGCCTTCGTGACGAGCGACTCGAGCCACAGCGCCAGGACGAAGTTGACCGCCGAGCACTCGAAGAGGAGCAAGGTATAGCGCCAGTTCCAGTAGCCGTAGAAGACGTAGCTCGCCACGGTCAGCACGATCTTGCGCCCCGTCGGCACGCCCTTGAGCGACCAGCTCAGGGCGAACGTGGCGAGGAAGAAGAGCGCGAATTCGATCGTCGGGAACAGCATCGAGGCACCATCAAAGGCGTGACTTCGTTGGTACCTGTCGGCGTTCCTTGGCCTGGATTTAATGAAATATGGCGGCTACGCCTAAAGCGGCGTTGGTACTTTCCGCAAGGACGGCCGGGATCGCCCGGCGGTTCGCGGGGAAGGCAAAAGAAAAGCCCCTTGCGGGGCGAGGCTTTCAAGAACGCAGTGGGAGTAGCAGCTTAGGTCTCAGGGCGAGAGGCTCGGCTGGATGTTCCGATCATCCCACGTTGCAAATGAGATTTTGCTTAAACACCGAGTACTCGGCCTCGAGCTCGGCGAAGATCTCGGTCGCCTTCTTGATCAAGCCGCGGCGCCCGAGCATCTGGAGCGCGATACACAGCTTCATCATCCGGATGGCGCCGATCTTGGCCGTCGAGTCGGAAAGCGCGTGGGCGAAGCTTTCGACGCCGCTGGCATCGTCCTGCTCGAGGGCGTTGCGCAGGCCGTCGATGCGGGTCTCGGTCAGCTCCGAGTAGTTGCGGAGCCGGGCCGCGAGATACATCAGATTCTGATCGTCCTGCAAGCGGTCGAGCACGCGGCGCACGAACGCCCCTTGGCCGGCTTCGTTGCGTTCCTTAGCGAGGTTCCTCATTCTCTTTTCCCCTCCTGAGTGGCGGGTCCGGTGACCTACGAGGTCTACTGCACGAGCCATACCAAGAACCTCCTGTGCGTTTGAGGCCTTCATGGCCTCAAGCGTCTAACACCCCAGCCTCGTCGCCGGGGCTTACGGGGCCCCAGGGATCCAGCTGTGGCCATTCGGACATAGGGGTCGAAAGCCCCGCGTAAATCACCGCGACGAAGGCCAGGGCCCAGCCCCGGGAGCGGAGCGGAAGCAGCGGGTCAGAGCGCTGGAGCGCCCGGAAGTGTGCTGGCGCGGTCGCAAGAGCGGCGGCGGCCAGTCCCCCGAGGGCCAGTTCCGTCAACGACAATAGCGTGCCTTTGAGTGATGGAAACTCCCTTTATAGTAAGGGAACTCCGGTCTCAAAATACAGCTAAAATTTCTTTTTGGAACCTTTACGGCCCGCCGGTCGGCGGCGCATCGTCGCGTTCATAAGACAGCCGCACCTTGGCGCCAGCCGGGATGATGCGCGGCAGCCAGAGCGCCGTCGAGCCCGGCTCGTACTTCCACCCATCGATTTCCGAGGCGCCGGCCGTGACCCGGATCGAGGCGTGGATCGGCCGCGACGGCAGCTCGACCCGGAAATGCTGGACGTTGGTGCCCTGCTGCAGCACCTCGTCGAAGAACCCCGCCCAGCTCACCGGCGTGCAGGTGTTCCTGAGCGCGGACCAGCTGCATCAGGCGGTGGTCGCGTCGAGCGTGCGCGGCCCGCCGCGCGAGGCGCGGCAGTATGGTCGCCGCGTCACTTCGCGCAGCGCCGCTGCCACTCGGCGACGGCGCGGTCGCCGCGGGCGCGGCAGGCGTCGCAGCTCGGGATCATCGCCGTGCAGCAGACCGTGGTCGCCGGCTTCTTGTCGCAGGCCGCCGGCGTCTCCTCGGCGCCGCACTTTTCCTTCCAGGCCATCATTGTGTTGAGGGCCTCCTGACGGCAGTCGCGCGCCGCGTCCGACCCGTCCCCCGGGCACGAGAGGACCGGCGCCATCGCGCAGTCCGGCGCCACGGCTTCGGGCTTGAGGCAGCGCGTGCGCCACCCGTCCATCGTCGCCGCGTTCTTCTCGCGGCAGTCGTTGCACTTAGGCGTCATCGCCTCGCAGCAGACGCCGAGCTCCGGCGACTTCGCGCACGCACTGGCGCGCCCGGCGGGCGCCACGGCGGCTTCACCGGAGCCGCTCCCGTCGGAACCGGCGTCGGCGGCCTTCACTTGCCCGTCGTCCGGCACGGGTCCATCCGACGACTTGCAGGCGAAGAGGGTTAGGCTCAGCAGCGCTAGCAAAACCCACTTCACGATCGTCAGACCTCCGAGCGGAACTCGTCCGATAACAAGCCGGACTTGCGGCAGGTCTCCGAGAGGTCGCCATCGGCTTCTCGCAGGAATAGGCCGCACCGGTACAGATTGTCGATGCCAAGATGGATATTACAGTACGCGAGCTCGACACGGAACCGGACATTGCCGACGACCAGCCAAAAGAAGTTGCCGGTCTTGAGGGGCTCCCGCACCAGAAAGCCCAATCCGCGCCGCGAAACGTCGATCGGCCGGATCGGGATCCTGCGCCCTTCGTTGTCGCTCGGGACCAGGTGGCACGAAAACTCGCCGGAAAAGCGGTCGTCGCGGTCGTCGTTGCGCTTGTTGGCCGCCTGGGCGGCGGCAATTCGGAGCTTCAGGGCGGAGCTGGTCATGCGTGTCTCTCGCTTGGGCCTCGGACTCCAAAAGATTCTTCGTCCTTTTTCGCCGCAACTTTAGAGAACACATAAACTTTCAACGGCGCCGGTGCCGCCCCCGGAAAGACAGCCGGTAACAGGCTTGAATAAATGAACTTTTAGGACCGAAAACCGGCCCGGGACCCTCAACCCCGGCGGATCTTCTCGGCCAATTCCGTCGTCGAGAGTCCAGCGACGAGGGCGATCGTGTCGACTTTCCCGCCCGCCGCGCGCACCACGTCGGAGCCCACGATGAACCCCGGCCCGCCGGCCGTCGCGCTGGCGTCGTAATCCCCGCCCTTTACGAGGACATCCGGCAGCAGCGCCTTGATGAGCTCATGGGGCGTCTCCTCGCTGAAGGCGACGACGTGGTCGACGCAGCCGAGCGCCGCCAGGAGCCGCATGCGGTCGCCCAGGGCCACATACGGGCGCTTAGGCCCTTTGAGGCGGCGCACCGAGTCATCGGTATTGACCCCGACGACCAGCAGGTCGCCGCGTGAGCGCGCCTCCTCGAGGTAGGTCACGTGCCCGGCGTGCAGGAGGTCGAAACAGCCGTTCGTGAACACGACCTTCCGGTCGCGGTCCGCGGGGTCCTTGAGGACGATCCGCAGGGTATCGCGGTCGATCACCTTCCGCTTGGTCGAGTACTCGTGGCGCCCGGGCTCCGGGCTCTCGCGCAGGGCCGCCTCGAGCTCGCTCAGGCGGATGGGCTGCGTGCCCCATTTTTCGACGACGAGCGCGCCCGCCGTGTTGGCGATGTGCATCGAGACGGCCATCGACGCCCCGCAGGCGAGGCCGAGCGTCATCATCGAGATGACCGCGTCGCCCGCGCCCGAAACGTCGTAAACCTCGCGCGGGATCGACGGGAGGACGATCGTCGCGCCGTTTTCGTCGGCCGGCACCAGGACCATCCCTTTCGGCCCGAGCGTGACGAGCACGTTCTTGATGCCGAACGCCCGCTGCAGGCGCCGCCCGAGCTCCTCGCCGGCATATTCGCCCATGGGGTCGAGTCCGAGCGCGTGGATCGCCTCCTTGCGGTTCGGCTTGACCAGCGTCGCGCGCAGGTACTTGCTGAAATCCCGGCCTTTCGGGTCGACCGTCGACGGCACGCCGCGCTCGATCGCGAGCTCCAGCGCGTTGCTGAGCAGGTTGGCCGTCATCGTCCCTTTGGCGTAGTCGCTCACCAGGAGCGCGTCGAACTGCAGCGCCCGCAGGTTCGCCAGCAGCTGCTCCTGCGCCGCCTGCGAGATCGGGTGCACGCGTTCCCAGTCGATGCGCACCATCTGGTGGCTATTGGACGTGATCCGCGTCTTGCGGATCGTCGGGCGATCGTCGACCGTGACCAGGTGCTTGGTCGCGATGCCGTCCTTCGCCAGAAGCTTCTTGAGCTGCTTCGCCGCCTCGTCCTCCCCGAGCACGCTAAGAAGGTAGACCTCGCCGCCCGCGAGCTTGATGTTGCGCGCCGCATTCGCCGCGCCGCCGGCGCCGTGGACCGTCGACTTGACGAGGTGCACCGGCACGGGCGCTTCGGGCGAGATCCGGTTGACCTGGCCGTCCAGATACTCGTCGAGGATGACGTCGCCGATGACCGCGACGCGGATCGGGCGGCCTGCCTTGAGCCAGGGGATGTCGCTCATGAAGTCTCCGGAAGGGGGCGCAGTGGTTACGCTTTCCTGGATATCAGAAGGCGCTGTCCGAAGCTAGACGCGGCGCGCCTACCGCGGTAATACCGGCACCACCACCGCCTGATCCACACTCGTCAGCGTCTCCAAAAACGCCAACAGCTCCGCCTTCTCCCCGTCCGTCAGCCCCAGCGGCTTCATATCCGCCGAAAGGCTCGCCCGCTTCACGTCGCCCCCGCGGTCATAGAACGCCACGACCGCCGCCAGCGTCGCCTGCGACCCGTCGTGCATGAACGGCGCCCGCCGCGACGCATCGCGCAGCGTCGGCGTCTTGAATGCGTGCTGCAGGACCTCGATGCCGGGAACGATCTTGCCGCGGCCCAGGTCGTCGCCCGCGACGCCGATGTCGTGGAAGCTGTCGTCGGTGAACCGCCAGCCGCCGTGGCACTGGGCGCAGCGCCCCTTGCCGTTGAAGACCGCGAAGCC
>JAYVWD010000649.1:0-6254 GCA_043786345.1 Pseudomonadota bacterium | reverse complement strand
CGCGATGAAGACCTGCGACAGGGGGAACCGCTTCGCCGAGATGAACGCGACGTAGCGCCCGTCGGGCGAGAACCGCGCCATCTGCACGTCTTCGTAGTGGCTGCGGTCCAGGACCTTCACGGTCTTCGCGTCGAGGTCGACGTGGATCAGCTCGAAACGGTGGTTGCCGGCGACCAGCTGGTTGGTCACCGGCGAGACGAAGAGCGCGCGGATCCGGCCGGTATCCAGGCCCTCGAGCCGGACCGGGGGCGGGACGACGCCGTCCTCGCCGGGGAGCGCGTGGACCTCGAGGGCCTCCTCGCCGCCCTCGTCGGACACGGTGACGATGCGCTTGCCGTCGGGGAGCCACTGGGCCAGCCGGTAGCGCACGCCGTCGCGGCGGCCGAGCTGGATGACCTCGCGCTCCCAGTTGCCCAGGATGAAGGGTTTGCCGCGGGTCGTCACGCAGAGCGAGTGCCCGTCGGGATGCAGGTGGAAACCCTGCAGGAACTTGCCGGCGGGCGCGAATTTGCGGGTCGTCTGCGGCTTCGAGGAGTTGACGCGGATCTCGACCTTCGCGGCGCGGCCCTGCTGCGGATCGTAAAGATGGAGCTCGGCGCCGCACTGGTAGACGAGGCGCTTGCCGTCGGAGCTCAGGGCGCGCGCATAGTAGTCGTGGTGGTCGGTGCAGCGCTTGAGCTCCGTGCCGTCCGGCTTGCAGGAGTAGACGTTGCCGTAGCCCTCGTGGTCGGCGACGAAGAAGAGCTCGCTCCCGGCGAAGCAGGGGCTCCCGAGGTTGCCCTCCAGTCTGGCCAGGATCTCCTTGAATTCCCCGGTTCCGCGCCCGTCGACCCAGAGGTCGCCCTTGGTGCCGCCTTTATAGCGCTTCCACCGGGCGATCTCCTGCTCGCGGCGGGTGATCACGACCGCGCCGCCCGGTCCGAAGGCGATCCGCCGGGCCGGGCCGAACGGGAGGAGCTTCGGGGCACCCCCGGCGGCGGGCACGGCGTACATCTGATACATCTTGGTAAAGGGCGAGGTCGCCATCGTCGCGTAAAGGACCTCGGTCCCGTCCCGCGAGAACCCGCAGACATAGCTGGCGCCGCCGTGAAAGGTGAGGCGCCTGGCCGTGCCGCCGCCTTCGGGCATGACGTAGATGTCGCTCGCGCCCTCCTCCATCGCCGAATAGGCGATGAGCCGGCCGTCGGGTGAGAACTGGGGCCACGAGGCGTCCACCTGGTGAGCCGTGAGCCGGCGCGCGACCCCGCCTTCGGCCGGCACGGACCACAAGTCGGTCTCACAGACGAAGACGATCGTGCTGCCGTGAAGGGTCGGCTGGCGAAAATATCCCTTGTCCGCGGTCATGATCGGGGGGTCCTCCGAAGCGCCTTGGAATTTCCAGGCCGTTCCATTAGCAATTGACGGACAGCATCATTAGACTTCTTAGACTTCAAGGCGTTGGGAGATCAAGGAATGATGCGTGGGCTTGCGATCATTTGGGCCGCCGTGCTGTGTCTCGGGCTATTTTCCGAGTCGGCCGCGCCCGCCGCGAAAGGCGAATCCATGGCCGGGACCTGGCAACCCGTGGATCAGCTCGTGGCCGAGCAGAAGTTCCAGGAGGCCCTCGTCGCCTCCGAGAAGCTCCTGGCCCAGGCTGAGGCGAAGAACGACCCCGACGAGTGGACGCGCGCCCTCATCCGGGTGACGCAGCTCCGCCGGGGCCTCGCGTCGAACGAAACCGCCGTCAAGGGCCTGCGCGACGCGAAATGGCCCGCCGGCCTCAAGGCCAAGTCCCTCCTCACCCTCTACTATGCGCACACGATCGTCAGCTACCTGCAGATGTACGGGTACGAGATCGACCAGCGCGAGGCCGTCGACACCAAGGGCAAGGTCGACCTCAAGACCATGACGCGCGCCCAGCTCTGGAACGAGGCGGCGCGCGCCTACGACCAGGTCTGGCAGCAGCGCGAGTCGCTCGGCAGCATCGACGTCGCAACCTGGAAGGAGTTCATCGAGCCCAACGACTATCCGCGCGGCATCAGAGGCACCATGCGCGACGCGCTGAGCTACTTCGCCGTGGACCTCCTCGAGGACACGGGGAACTGGCGGCCCGAAGATGCCAACGAGGCGTTTCGCCTGGATTTCCCGGCCCTGATGGCGGGTCCGGCCCGCCCGAGCACCCTGCACCTCAACGACGCCGCGCAGCACCCGCTCGTCCGCGTCACGGCGGTGCTCGGCGACCTGGAAGCCTGGCACGCCGCGAAGGGCGGCAAGGAAGGCGCCCTCGAGGCGCGGCTCGGGCGCGTCCGCCGGCTGCTCGTCACGTTCTCGGCGGCGGACCAGCGCGACCGGGCGGCCAAATACCTCGACGGCCTCCTTCCCGCTTACCGCGCCGTCCCCTGGTGGGCCACGGGCATCGCCGACCGCGCCGGCCTCGCGCAGCAAAAGGGCGAGCTCGCCTTGGCGCGCCGGATCGCCCTCGAAGGCGCCAAAGCCTACCCCGAAAGCCTCGGCGGCCGCCGGTGCACGACCCTCGTCAAGTCGATCGAAGCGCCCGACTACCAGCTGCGCGCGATGACCACCGACGCGCCCGGCAAGCGCTCGATCCTCGTCACCCATAAAAACCTGAAGAAGGTCTATTTCCGCGCCTACCGCATGAACCTCGTCGAGCAGGTCGAGGGCGGGAGGGACTACGAAGTCCTCCCGGGCGCCCGCGCCTGGGCGCAGCTCAAGGCCCAAAAACCCGCGTTTTCCTGGGATTCAGCGCTGCCGGCGACGCCCGACTACGAGCTTCACAAGACCTACGTGACGCCGCCGATGAAGGAGCTCGGCCTATACTACGTCGTCGCCTCGGCGACGCCGGCCTTCACCAGCGCGGAAAACCGCGTGGTCGCCACCGACCTCGTCCTGTCCGACTTAGTCGTCACGTCGCGCATCGAGCGCGGCGCGGAGCTCGGCGTCACGGTGGTGAGCGGCAAGGACGGAAAGCCGGTGCCGGGCGTCGAGGTGCGCCTCTACCGCTTCGAGTACGGCAAGAAGAACACGCCGCGCGACAAGGCGACCACCGACGCCAAGGGCCAGGCCCGCTTCAAGGCGAAGAAGGCGGAGTACAACGCCTACTTCATCGTCGCCCGGAAAGGCGGCGACACCTCGATCGACCCCCAGCAGCAGTACTTCTACCCCGAGAGTCCGGAGCCCGAGACGAAGGCCTCGTTCATCTACACGGACCGCTCGATCTACCGCCCGCTGCAGACGCTCCATTGGAAGGTGCTGGCCTACAACGGCTCGCGCCAAAAGGCGGCGTTCAAGACCGCGGCCGGGCAGAAGATCCTCGTCACGCTCCTCGACGCCAACCGCCAGAAGATCGCCGAGGCCTCCGTCAAGACCGACGAATTCGGCAGCGCCTCCGGCAGCTTCAGCCTCCCGGCGGGCCACGTGCTCGGCGCCTGGGCGCTATCTGCGAGCTATGGCAACGGCTCGGCCAGCGTGCGCGTCGAGGAGTACAAGCGGCCGACCTTCGAGGTGACGCTCAAGGACCCCGAGGCGCCGCTCCGGATGAACCGGGACGCGGCGCTCAAAGGCGAGGCGAAGTATTACTTCGGCCTCCCCGTGACGAGCGGCGCCGTGCGCTGGCGCGTCACGCGCCAGCCGGTCTACCCATCGTGGTGGGGCTGGTTCTTCTGGCGCGGTGGCGGCGAGGGGTCGGGCCAGGCCCAGACCGTGGCGACGGGGACCGCCAAGCTCGACGACGACGGGTCCTTCAAGATCGCATTCAAGCCGGAAGCCGAGGAGACCAAGGACTCCGCCGGCCTCACCTACCGTTACGCCGTTAGCGCCGACCTGACCGACGACGGCGGCGAGACCCGCTCGACCGCCCGCACCTTCCGCGTCGGCTTCGTCAGCGTCGAGGCGACGATCGCGCTTTCCCACGAGTTCCTGAGCGCGGAGAAGGAGCCGGGCGAGGCCACGGTGCAGCGCACGAGCCTCGACGGCATCGGCAAAGCCGGCAAAGCGACCTGGCGCGTGCTCGCGCTCAAGCAGCCGGCGGCGACGCTGACGCCGGCGGAACTCCCCGTTCCGAATCCCGAAAAGCCCGGGGTCCTGCGCACCGACGGCGACCGCCGCCGCGAGCGTTGGGCGCCGGCCTACGACCCGCACGCCGAGCTCGCGCGCTGGGCCGACGGCGCGGAGCTCGCGCACGGCGCGCTCACGCACGACGCCAAGGGCGCCGCCGCGCTCAAGCTGCCGAAGCTCGCGCCGGGAGCCTACCGCATCCGCTACGAAACCGCGGACGACTTCGGCGCCATCTTCAAGACCTTCAAGGACGTCATCGTCGCCGGGCCGGACGCCGTCCCGCTCAACCTCCCCGCGTATTTCGCCGCCGAGGCGGCGTCCGTCACGGTCGGGGGCACGGCGCGCTTTCTCGTGCATTCGGGCCTCAAAGGCCAGACGATCCTCTTCGACGTCTTCCGCGACGGGCGCCTGACGGAGCGCCGCACCCTCACCGGCGGCAAGGGCGCGGTCATCGCCATCCCGGTGAAAGAGGGCGACCGGGGCGGCTTCGGCGTGGCGGTCACGATCGTCACCGACCACCAGCTGCTGCAGTATTCGCAGGCGGTCTTCGTGCCCTGGGACGACAAGGAGCTCGAGCTCGGGTTCTCCACGTTCCGCGACAAGCTGCGGCCGGGCACGAAGGAGACCTGGCGCGTCACCGTCAAGGGCGCCACCGGATTGGCGGCGCAAAAAGGGGCCGCGGAGCTGCTGGCTTACATGTACGACAAGAGCCTCGACACGTTCGCGCCGCACGCCGCGCCGGCGCCGCTGTCGATCTACCCGGACCGCTCGGACGTCAACTGGTCGCGCACGAACCTCGGCGCCGCGTACACGTTTTCGTTGGAGGAGGACCACCTCGCGACGATCCCGGGCTACACGACGCCGCACGGGGACGTCCTGCAATTCCTCGACGGCTACGCGACCCTCGGCCCGGGCGGGCGCTCGCACCGCCGCTACGGCGCCATGCCGATGGCGGAAAAGGCGTCCGCGCCCATGCAGCTCGCCGGATCCGCCAACATGAAGTCCGCGGCGTCCCGCAGCCGCGGGGTCGCGAAGGACCGGGAGGCAGACAAGGATGGGTTTTCCGCCCAGGCGGCCCGGGAGGAACCGGCGGGGGGCGGCGGCGGCAAGAAGGCGACGGAAGCCCCCGGGGCCGACGCCCAGAAGCCCCCGGAGGTCCGCTCCAACTTCTCCGAGACGGCCTTCTTCCAGCCGCGCCTGTTGACCGACGACAAGGGCGAGGCCGCGATCGAGTTCACCGTGCCCGACTCGGTGACGGCCTGGAACGTCTGGGTCCACGCGATCACCAAGGACATGCATGCGGGCTCGCTCCACAAGGAGGCCCGCTCGGTCAAGGAGCTGATGGTGCGGCCCTACATGCCGCGCTTTTTCCGCGAAGGCGACGAGGCCGCGCTCAAGGTGGTCGTCAACAACGCCGGGACCAAGGACCTGGAAGGCACGGTCGAGCTCGAGATCATCGACCCCGAGTCCGGCGAGAGCCGCGCCGCCCTCTTCGGCGTCGAGGCGAAGTCCCTGGCCTTCCGCGTGGCGAAGGGCAAAGGCGCCGACCTCACCTTCCCGCTCGTCGCGCCGAATCAGGTCGGTATTTATGCGTTCCGCGTGACCGCGAAGAGCGGCGCGGTAAGCGACGGCGAGCTGCGCCCGCTGCCGGTGCTGCCGAGCCGCATGCACCTCGCGCAGTCGCGCTTCGTCGCGCTCCGGGACAAGGACAGCCGCACCCTTTCGTTCGACGACCTGGCGAAGGGCGGCGACCCGACCCGGATCGACGAGAAGCTCGTCGTGACGGTGGACGGGCAGCTCTTCTACTCGGTGCTGAAGTCACTCCCCTATCTGATCAATTACCCCTACGAGTGCACCGAGCAGACGCTCAACCGCTTCCTCGCGACCGGCATCGTCGCGAGCGTCTTCGCCCAGTTCCCCGCCGTGGCGACGATGACAAGGGAGCTCGCGAAGCGCGACACGCCGCTCGAGACCGAAGGCGCGATCGACCCGAACCGCAAGATGACGCTCGAGGAATCGCCGTGGCTCGAGGAGGCCAAAGGCGGGCGCCAACCCGACCTGCCGGTCCTCAAGGTCCTCGACCCCAAGGTCGCGAAAGCCGAGCGGGAATCGGCCCTGGCCAAGCTCCGGAAAGCGCAGTACGGCGACGGCAGCTTCCCCTGGTTCCCCGGCGGGCCGCCGTCCGAGTACATGACGCTCTA
>JAYVWD010000648.1:0-5874 GCA_043786345.1 Pseudomonadota bacterium | reverse complement strand
GTCAAAGCTCGGTGCACGCCAGCGCCAGCGTCGTCTTGCCGTGCGGGCCCATGGCGACGACCTTGCCCGCGAAGGCGTTGCCGTGCTTGCGCCCGACGAAGATGTCGAGCTTGAGCTTCGGCGCGGTGAAGACCATGAGAGCGCGCCGGGCAGGGCGACCGGTATGGCGATGGACCATTCGACGATTTTTCCCCGGCAAAAGGCGCGTGTGTTCAAACGACATTAATACGGCGGTGCGTATGTTGGTCGCTTCATCAACCGGTCCATTTCTTGGGGAGAAAAAAGTGTACACTAACTTTAGTTTAGTCAAGAGCCTCGTTCCGTCGGCGATGCTTCTCTCGGTCATGACGCATAGCCCAATCGCGCGGGGGGCTCCCGACCTGACCGGACAGATCCCGCCGGCGCTCGCCGAAGTCGAGAGCCTTTCGGAGGACGCCTTTGACGACGCCCTCGCCGGCGAGGAAGCAAAGGTCCGGCAGGAGGCTGGGCGCCTGGTCCGTGGCTGGCGTGGCTACCGCGCCGCCGCCGCCCGCGCGGGGGCTACTGACGACGACCTGCGGGCAATGGACGCCGCGGCGCAGCACTTTCAAGCGGACGCGGCCCATCCCGCGTCGCCTACCGCCATGGCCCGATCGGCCAATGCCATAAGTGGCCTCATGGACCGTTTCCTCGTGCTTTATACCCCCGCTGTGCCACCTGTCGTTGGTCGCCTGGATTTTCTCGCCCGGGAAATCGTCCTTGACGGCATGAGCCGGGATTTCGCGGCTGCGGTAAAGCATCAGACCGAGACGCAGGCGGCTTGGGAGCTCCTCAGGCCTCTGGTCGTTCATCAGGCCGGCGGCCAACCCGCGGCTGATGCCTTTGCGTCGTCGATGGAAGGGCTAAACGCGGCGATCGGCGCCCATGATTCGTCGGCGGTCGTGGACGGCGCCAAGGTCTGCCTCGATCAGGTCGACCTCTTAGAGCAGGTCTTCGCGCCCTGACTCCCGCGCGGGGGAAGCGCGGCGGCCAACGTCGGGCCGTCAAAGATGAGAATAGCATCCACCCCGACCTCGGGCTTCTGGCGGCACTTCCTGCTGGAGGCGGAAGTCGGTCGTCATGGCGACGTCACCCAGACCGACCCGGACCTCGACGGGAAGTTGCTCTTGTGGTTCGACCGGAGTGAGGTCCGAGTCACTGCTCGACCCGGGACCTCGGACTCCGACCTTCGGATAGGTCGAGACCGAAACGCCACTCTTCTCGCCGGCGCCGTCGACAAACCGCCACTTGACGCCGATTCCCTGCTGAGTCAGGCCGGCCTTTCGCGGTTGCCCTTGGCCCGCACGGCTGATCACACCCACCTGGTAGTTCAACTGGATGCGGGCGCCGAGGCCGTAATTCACGTCAAGTACCGGCAACTGCAGGACCCTTCCGGGAGGCGAGGATTCGAGGATGAGCGCGACGTTGTTTTCCCACTTCCCGTCGCCGGGCGTTCCGGTATCGTCGGTCATCATCGGGGGCCCCCCTTGCGCGGCGGCCTCGCCGCCGAGAGCAACGATGGTCCCGGTGGTGACCACCGCGATGAGGCTGCACGTCCGAAGGACCGAAGTTCGTGCGCTCATTCTCTCGAGTCCTCTTCCAAGCGGCGTCGGATCGCCCGCACCCCGCCTGACGTGACCGGCCGGGCGCCCTGCCACCTATATCGTGGCCGGTAGTCACCGTCATCTGACCCATTGCGCCCGCCCGTGCCGTTCAGCCGCAGTTCATGGTCTTCAGGCTAGAGTGTCGTAACGTCAACGTCTCTTGGAGGGAAGTCCATATGAAGCCGCTCGTCACGCTACTGGGTTACATCGCTGCGATCGTCGCGGGGCCGACCGCCCACGGCGCCCAGGTTCCTGAGTGCCTGGCGAATGGGCGAGCGCTCGCGGTCAACGACGCCGACGTCGAGCACTGGGAGGACACGACCGCCAGTCATTTCCAGGGTCGCGCGCACATCGTCGGCAAGGTCATCGGATTTTTCC
Source organism: Pseudomonadota bacterium (assembly GCA_043786345.1). GTDB lineage: Bacteria > Bdellovibrionota_B > Oligoflexia > Oligoflexales > CAIYRB01 > JANOTL01. The sequence goes on along the minus strand of JAYVWD010000648.1, from coordinate 3,874 downwards.
CTGATCAAACGGGGCACAATCATTTCAGCGTGCAGATCGGCGCGACGGGCGAGGACGCCATCGAGTTGATTTACAACCAGTCCTTCGGCCGCCTCCCGGTCCTGGCCGTTGGAATGACCGTCGAAGCCTGCGGCGATTACATCACCGACCTCGCGTCGCCCGACAAGGCCATCATTCATTGGGTCCACAAGTCCAATTCGGCCTCGCACGCGTCGGGCTACGTCGCGATCGACGGCGAGGTGTATGGCCAAGACTTGTGATCTCTTGCCGGTCAGGCGCCCGAGGGCGCCCTTTCCCGGCCTATGTTCAGGCCGCTCCGGACGTTCTTCATGCCGTCCGAGTCCCGGCCGACGCTGACGAAGGTGTTGAAATGGGCGGCCAGAGCGACTTAGACCGCGAACGAGTGGGCTGCCAACGGCGGCATGTCGACGCTCGGGCTGGAGTTGCCGAAGTACCCGGCAAACACCGACACCGCCCGGTCCAGATCGGCCTGGACCCAAGCCGCATAGATGAATTGGTCTTTGAAGCGCTCGCCTTCGGGCGATCCGAAAGCCGCCCGACGGCCAATGCTTACGGCGCCTTATTTGATTTCATTGCCGCCTTCACTGATCATTCAAGGTGTCCAGCCGAAGAGGACCTCAGTCGGGTGGACGCCACCCCGTTGTGAGCGCGGATTTCAGGGACGCCCGTTCACCCGGTATTCAACGCGGCTCACCGATAATGGTCTTCACTTCAACTCCACGGAAGGAGACCCTCTTGAGAAAACATTTCCCGATCGCGTTTTTGGCGGGCGACGACGGCGAAGGGGACGACGACTGAACCCACAACCGTTTCGCTCGAGGCCTTAAATGTCTAAGAAGCGCGCTTTGAACCGGTTGATCGTGGTCGTCGTCGCATTGGCGGCGCTGATCGGATTCACGGGACCTAAGCTTGCGTCCTCGATACGTTTTGGCCTCGAGTTCCGCGGCGGCTACGAGATCTACTACGTCGTCTCGCCGGCCGCGGGCAAATCCGCCCTGACCGCCGCCGAGGTGATCGCGACCGCCGACGTCCTGAGGAAGCGTGCCGACGCGATCGGGATGGCGGAGCCCGACATCCACGTCGAAGGTGAAAACCACATCCGCGTCAAGCTCGCCGGCCTGACGTCCGCCGACGAGTCCCGCTCGCTGCTCGGCAGCCCGGTCGGCCTTCCCGCCGTGCTCACGGAAAAATACACGCAGACGGTCGGCAGTGTGCTCGGCAACACCGCCCTGAAAGAAACGATGACGGCCGCGGGGATCGGCATCGCCTGCGTGTTCCTCCTCCTCCTCGTCCTCTACCGCGGCATGGGCGCCGTCGCGGTGTTCAGCACGGTGTCGTACCTGTGGCTCCTGGTCGCACTCTTTAACGCCTTCCATGCGACCCTGTCCCTGTCCGCCGTCGTCGCCTTCGTCCTCGGCATCGGGATGGCGGCCGACGCAAGCATCATTTGCTTCGAACGGGTGCGCGAGGACCTGGCGCGCGGCCACGACCCGGCGACCGCCGTAAGCCTCGGCTTCAAGGAGTCGTTCCCGACGATTCGCGACGCCAACCTCGTCACGGCGCTCGCCATGATCGCGCTCTTTGTCGCGGGGATCGGCCCGATTCAAGGGTTCTCCCTCACCATGCTCGCGAGCATCGCGATCAGCATCGGCACGAATTTCTTCCTCGCTCGCCTCCTGTGCGGCTGGCTCGCGCGGTCAGAAGTCCTTTCCCCGGGCCTGCTCGTCGGCGGCGCCAAGAAGGACCGGAAAGCGGCGGCGAAAACCTTCGATTTCATCCGCGCCGGCCGGGCGACCGTCGTCGCGTCGGCGGTCGTGATCGCCGCGGGTGCGCTCTACTATAAGGCCCACGGCTTCAACCTCGACATCGACTTCACCGCCGGGACTGCGCTCGACATCGACTTGGGCCACGCGATCGACCAGGACGCCGCGACGAGGGTCATGACCGTAGCGGGGACGGTTCCGGCGACCGTCGCTATCGGCGGCAAGGACGAAGACCACATCGCCGCCCGATTCGACGAGGTCTTGAAGCCGGCCGACCTGAAGGCGATCATCTCGGCCTTCAAGGGCAAGTACGGTGATCAAGTCGTTTACGAGGAGAACACCGCCGACCCGGGCGTCGCCCGTGAGTTCGCGACCCACGCCCTGTTCGCGGTCCTCGCCGCCTTTGCGAGCATCGCGCTTTACATCGGCGTGCGCTTCTCGTGGCCGATCGCCATAGCGACCGTCGTGCCGATCTTCCACGACGTCCTGTTGGTCTCCGCGGTCTTCGCGCTGTTCAAGTTCGAAGTCGACGTCACCTATATCGCGGCCATGTTGACCGTCATCGGCTATTCGCTCAACGACAAGATCGTCATCTTCGGCCGCATCCGCGAGAACACGCCGCGCCTCGGCGAGCCAGGCCTCAAGACCTGGCACGAGCTCGTGAACACCAGCATCCGCCAGACCCTTGGGCGGTCGATTTACACCGTGCTCACCGTCGTCATGGCGTCGGCCTGCCTCTATCAATTCGCCTGCGAGCCGCTCGAGATGTTTGCGCTTGCCCTCATCATCGGCCTGATTTCCGGGGCCTACTCGTCGATCTTCCTGTCGAGCCTTTTGTGGTTGACGGTCGGCGCCCCGCGTGAACCGAAGACGTCCGAGGCCCGAGCCTTCGCCACCGCGCTCGTCATCGTCACGACGGCAGCCATCACGGCCTGGGTCGTCATGCCCGGTGCCGCCGAGTCGACGAAGACGTCAGCCACGGCGGCGCCGGCCGTCGCGCTCACGGCTAAGGCTGCGCCGCTCGGCGACTTGTCCAAGTTCATCTCGATCGCGACGGACAGCCAGGCGCTCGTCAAGGCCGGCAAAGCGGCCGAGGCCAAAAACCGGATCAAAGACCTCGAGACGGCTTGGGACGAAGCCAACAAGGAGCTCAAGGCCCAGAGCACCGACGACTGGACGTCGGTCGACAAGTCCATCGACCGAACCCTGGCCCTCCTGCGCTCGGGCTCGCCGGATGCTGGGGCCTGCGACCAGGCGCTCGCGACCCTCATCAGCAAGATGAGCACGATGTCAGGCGTCGCCCTAGCCAAGCCAGCGGCCGCGGCCGGTCCTGGTCCTTTGGGGGACCTTTCGCCTTTTGCGATGGTCGCGCAGGACACGCTCAAGATCGCGGAAAGCGGTGATTTCCCGGGCGCAAAGACCCGGATAAAGGACCTCGAGACCGCTTGGGACGCCGCCGAAGAGGTCCTCCGCGCGAAGAGCGCGGAGGATTGGGCCGCCATCGACAAGGCCATCGACCGCGCCCTCTCGAAAGCCCGCTCGGGGACGCCCGACAAGGCCGAGATCGAAGGCACGCTTAAGACTCTCGTGGCAAAACTCGAGGCCATGCAGAAGGCAAAGTAGCAGCGTTCCCTGAGGCGCTGGACGCCGGCAACTTAGAGGGCCTCCAATCCAACAGGATGTAAACCTTCGTGAGCACGAGCCCTCAAAGTCTGTCGATAAATGGCCGTCCGCGTCGTTGCCGACCATCGCGGAAATCCTGCGACGTAAACTCCGGTTTCTGCTCCCCACTCGCCGGCTCGCGGGGGCCCTGGTCGGCGCCTAGCATCCGACCATTTCTCGACAGACTTTCAGTCGCCCGATCAGTCCAACGCATTCATCAACAAGCTGCCAGCGATCACGGCGGCCTTCTGGCTCATGAAGATCACAGCCGCGACCTTGGGCGAGACCGGCGGCGACTGGCTGTCGATGGCTTTCGCATGGGCGGCTATTTAATCCCCTATTGAAATCGAGTCACCAATGCAAAAGCTGTTGATCGGACTATTGATCGGACTCTGCATTCCGGTCCTGGGCGGCCTTCTGTTTATACG
>JAYVWD010000647.1:0-14477 GCA_043786345.1 Pseudomonadota bacterium | reverse complement strand
GTGCGACGCCGTAGGCGAGCCACTGCCCTTCCAGCCTGTACGCCGTAAGAGACGAGCCTCCACTCCGCCGACCCGGTCGTCATTGACGGCAAATGCGACCAAGGGGGCTGGATCCCCGCGACCACACTCGTCCGGCCGAACGCTCGCCGAAGCGCTCGCCAAAGGCGCGCGCCGGCGAGCGAATTCCCGCCGTTCGCGGCTTTGCGCGTAGCTCGCGCGACCTGGCGTCGCTAGATTTACCAAGAGGGCCGCTTCCTCCAGCCGGAGGACGGGCTCCCTCAGAGAATCAGCGCCGGCCAGTTCGGCGTGCCCGTCATGGCGGCGGGCGCATCGCCGAAGCCGTAACCCAAGGAGATGATCATGGGCTCTTTCGATTTCCGCAGATCCATCAAGACAGCAAGCGCCGCCGGCATCGTGCTCGTCAGCATTCTCGGCCTGGCGTTCGCTGCGGCGCCGCATGAGACGGTCCCTGTCGCCCTGGGAGGCGGACGCATCGTGGACATCGACGTCAACGCCCTGTCCAGGCTGCCGCCAGCCAACCAGGGGCGGGTCGAGAGCGGCGCCGCCGTCGCCGCTAAAGGCGCCATCATCGGTTGGTACGATAATGGCCATAACTACAACGCGGAGCACATGCGCGCCAAAAGCGTGACGCTGGGCTCCGTGGATCCTGGTCCTGGCGCGAGAATGGCCACCTGGCCCGACGACAGGCAAGCCGACGACCGCCGCTCGCCGTTGCCAACCGATGTCTTCCGCGTGTTGGACGCCTTCTTTCGCGGCGGAGTCGGCCGATTTCCATGTCGTTCAGTCTCACGGGCGCAAGCGCAAAACAGCCCGTCTCGCGACCCAAAAAACGAGGGGCGCGAGCAGGGGAAGTTGGGCGACCGGGATGATTGAGAGACTGGTCCACGGGATCATCGGGGCACGCGGTGTATACGACCAGCGCCCCATGCTGAGGCCGATCCACTCCATACCAAGCCCCTCGCCGACGGCAAGTACCTCGATCGTGACCCAGGTGAGCGGATGCCATGCACCGAGGGGCCAGTTCAGACTCCTGGTGGCTGCCGCCGTCGCGAGATAGAGCGACACGGTCAAGGCAACGTCACCGATCGCGGCCACGAGCATGCTGCGTGGCGTTGCGCGAAGGGCGCCATGGACAAAGAAGGCACTGCATTGGCCGTACTCCCAGGCCAGGTTCAGTGCGAACGCCAGGACGATCACCACTGCCATGAGCCGCCCGAACGAGCGGCCTTCGAAGACGGTCCCTTCACGCACGGATCGTGGTCTCGGGATTTGGGTCGGTCATGGGCGTGCCTCCAATTCGTCGGGACAAGGACGCTATCTGCCGTGGACCAAGATGAGTTTAGCAAGCGTAAGGCCGAGGTGGACCGCAGCATTTGCCGCCAAACATTGCGTGATTTGCCCAATAACTGGGGCGATCAGCGAGTTCCTATCTGGCACGACAGTTGCATTCTTGTGCCGGTTCCAGCCCTCGGGCGCCACGTTCCCTCTCCAGGAGTTTCCGTGCAAGAGCCCCATTCCGCACCCGGCAAGAGCGTGCAGAAGCCAGTGAACATGCCCGTCAGGAGCGAAGGACGGGAGACCCAAGGCAGTGCCGAGAGGGATCCCGTTTGCGGAATGAGCGTTTCCGCGGACTCGGAGTTCGTCCTGGCCCATGGCGGCAAGGAATACCACTTCTGCGGCCGCCGATGTCTGACCGCGTTTCAAGGCGACCCTGGCCGATACTTAGCCCGTACGAACGGCCGCATCCGGCAAGAGGGCGAACGCCAGAAGCCGGCACCCGGACCAAAACCCTCGCCCGCAGCGACGACGACGAAAGCGAAGTATACCTGCCCGATGCATCCCGAGATCGTCCGGGACGCCCCCGATAGCTGCCCCATCTGCGGGATGGCCCTCGAGCTCGCAGGCGCCGTCGCGGCGGGCGACGAGGACAATTCCGAGCTTCATGCGATGAACCGACGCTTCTGGGCCAGCGTCCCTTTGACCGCAGTCGTTTTTGTCCTGGCGATGGGGCACGCTTTTCCCGGGCTGATGCCGGAGTCCCCTGGAGCGGTCGCCGCCATGCGATGGGCCGAGCTCGCCCTTGCAACACCCGTCGTGCTTTGGTGCGGCTGGCCCTTCTTCGCGCGCGGTTGGCAGTCGCTCGTCAACCGCCACCTCAATATGTTCACCCTCATCTCCCTCGGGGTCGGCGTCGCCTACGCTTACAGCCTGGTGGCGGCGCTCTTCCCCAGCCTCTTCCCGGCGTCGTTCCAGGACGACCAAGGCAAGGTCCAGGTCTACTTCGAGGCCGCCGCGGTCATCGTCACCCTCGTCCTCCTTGGGCAGGTCATGGAGCTCCGGGCGAGGCGCCAGACGGGAGCGGCCATAAAGGCGCTCCTCGGCCTCTCGGCGAAGAGCGCCCGGCGCGTGTCCGAAGGCGGTCGCGAGGACGACGTCCCGATGGACGCCGTCGTCCCCGGCGACCGACTACGCGTGCGCCCGGGCGAAAAGGTGCCGGTGGACGGCATCGTGCAGGAAGGAGCCAGTGCCGTCGACGAGTCCATGCTCACTGGCGAATCGATTCCCAGCGAAAAGCGGCCCGGGGACAAGGTCATCGGGGCGACCGTCAACGGCACGGGGACCTTCATCATGCGCGCCGAGCGGGTGGGCGCGGAAACCCTCCTCTCGCAGATCGTGCACATGGTCGCCGAGGCGCAGCGGAGCCGGGCGCCCATTCAGAAGTTGGCGGATTCCGTGGCCGGCTACTTCGTCCCGGCGGTCGTGCTCGTCGCGCTCGCGGCGTTCGCCGCCTGGACGGTGTGGGGACCGGAGCCCGCGATCGTCTATGGGCTGATCAACGCCGTCGCGGTGCTAATCATCGCCTGCCCCTGCGCCCTGGGGCTCGCCACGCCCATGTCGATCATGGTCGCTACCGGCAAAGCGGCGACCGCGGGCGTCTTGTTCAAAAATGCCGAGGCCATCGAGACATTTAGAAAAATCGACACGCTCGTCGTCGACAAAACCGGAACGCTGACCCTCGGGAAGCCTCGGCTGGCAAACGTCGTGACGGCGCTCGGACGGACCCGCCCGGAAATTTTGGCGCTTGCCGCTGCCCTCGAGCGCGGCAGCGAACATCCGCTGGCAGCCGCGATCGTTCTGGGCGCCGAGGCCGAAGGCGCGACCGGCGCCGCCGTCGAGGGGTTCGAGTCCCTCACCGGCAAAGGCGTCAAAGGAACGGTCGGTGGCCGCCGAGTGCTCCTCGGCAACCGCCGCCTGATGGACGACGAAAGGATCGACCTCGGCGCCCTCGCTTCCGAGGCCGAAAAAGCCCGCGCCGAGGGGCAGACCGCCATGTTTCTCGCGGTCGATGGCAAGGCGGCCGGCGTCGTCGCCGTCGCCGACCCCATCAAGGAGACGACTCCCGAAGCCCTGCGCCAGCTCCATGACGAGGGTATTCGCATCGTCATGGTGACGGGCGACAGCCGCACGACCGCCGAGGCCGTGGCGCGGCGGCTCGGCATCGACCAGGTCTTCGCCGAGGTCCTGCCCGGCGAAAAGGCCGCGATGATCAAAAAGCTCCAAGCCGAAGGCCGCTTCGTCGCAATGGCGGGCGACGGCATCAACGATGCTCCGGCACTGGCCCAGGCGCAGGTTGGCATCGCCATGGGTACGGGCGCCGACGTCGCGATGGAGAGCGCCGGCGTCACCCTGGTCAAAGGAGACCTGACTGGCATCCTTAGGGCGCGGCGCATGAGCCGGGTGACGATGGCCAACATCAAACAGAATCTGTTCTTTGCCTTTGTCTACAACGCGCTCGGCGTGCCGATCGCGGCGGGCGTTCTCTATCCGGCCTTCGGCTTGCTTCTGAGTCCGATGATCGCGGCGGCGGCGATGAGCTTGAGCTCGGTGTCGGTCATTGCCAATGCGCTCCGGCTACGGCGGATCGCCCTGTGAACGAGTCGGGCTCTCTTTGAGCGTTGAACGTTCCCGCAGATCTGCCGCTTTGGTCGACGGAGCCGGAGGGGGGATGCTATGACTTCGCTCGTTCCGATCGAGGTCGCGTGCGCGCCAGTTTTCCTTGAGCCCTCAGAGGGTCGCTGGCTGTGCGAAAAGGGAACCGACGGAAACATCAACTCGTCTTCGAGACGGACCCACCAAGTGCCGCGACCGAGCGCACGCAGTACGTCCTCAATGATCGGCTCGACCTCACGAATCAGGGGGCTCTGAGCGCCGTAAGGGGCCAGCTCGCAGCGGAGGCCGATGACTCCTGGAGCATCGATCGCCAGACCGAGGCGGCTGACGAGGCCGGATCAGCGCCGACGACATCCCGGGCCGACCTGCCAGTTGCTCAGGATCAGCACCTGGGCGAGATACCGACGAAAAACATCGCGGCGACATTGGGTGAAGGACTTGGGAGTGGACCCCCGGCGCAAGGAGCCCGGGGCCTTCGCGGATCGCGAGTGGCTCGGACCAGTTCCTGCCGAAGATCGCGTGAAAATGAGGGGGAGGGGCAAGCCGCAGCGAGAGCCCATAGAAAAGGGCCCCGACTACCGTCAGCGCATCAGGAACGTTGGCGTCGTCAAAGGCGAACCACGACAGCAATCACCCCGCGCCGATCGGCGCGTGAAGGCGCGACACCATTGGCACGACACAAGCGACTTCGTCCGCGAACGTCGGCCAACGATCGCGCGGTCAGCCACAGCAACCACCCTTCTTTTTCGTCGGCTGAGGCGCACCGTCCTTGGCCGGCTTCACTCCGGCGCTCTTGGCGCTGCCGCCGCAGCAGCCGCCGCCGGCCTTGTCGGCTGACGCCTCCTTTGCTTCCGGCGGGGAAGGCTCGGATTTAGCGGCCGTATTCCTTTTCCAATTGGGAAACATGAGGCTCTCCTGATTCAAGGGTGATTTTGGACTGGCACACCGTGAGGCTCCGCTTAAACGTAAGTCGCTCGCGCTGTTCGTCAAGCCCCTTTCTCACTGCGCCCGCGGGCGCAGTTGTGGCCGAAACGAGGATTGTTTCTCCGAACGGTTTGGCTCCATTCTGCGGCGCAAAAAGGCATGGATCGATGACCCAATGACACCCGCCACGAGCGCGTACAGGGCTCCGATGGTGACGACGGAGAAGTAGTCCCCGAGCCCGAAGCCGGAGCCGGCTTGGGACATTTGCGTAAAGCTAAGGCCATGGAAAAGCTTGCTCGTTGCGGTCACGATCGCGTTGGGCGAAATCCAGTAGACCACTGCACAGAGGGAATACAGGATCACCCAGCTGATGCTCAGAGTCAGCCCGACGACCAGCGGGTGGCCGCCGGTATCGCGACCGGTCGGCCTTCCTGCAGGGACGGCCCTAGTATCGAGCGCGGCGGCGCCTTCCGCGAGCTCCGACCTGATACTCTCGTATTCGTCTGCCGTAAGTTCTCCGCGAGCACGCCGGCGCTTCAAGATCATGACCGGGTCACGGCTACTCACCCGAACCTTCTCCGGGAGATCGAACCCGAACATCAGGACCACCAATGAGATCCAGAAAAACCACCAAACGAGATGCATGCCCCAAACGGAGACGTAGTTCATAACCTGCTCCAAAATGACAAGGTTTCGAGGACCGGACCCGCACGCCATTTCATCCGCCAAGACTAATTCAAAGTTCATGCCAAGACTTCCAAGTCCCATACGCGGGTCGGCGGACCCCGAACGTGCCAGATGCCGCATTTGTCCGAGCGCCTTTGAACGTGCTTACGACCTGCGGATAGCGCGATCCGACCCACCCCGCGAGCAGGCTTTTTTCCTGGCCCCGGCGCCGTCGCTGATCGCCCGCCGTGAGGCCGAAATGCCCTAAAATTCAGGGCGCCCCCCCTCAGTTAAGGCCCTCGCCAAGCCTGCCTCAAGATTTCCTCAAATCTTCCGATAAAAGCTGCGCCACGCGACATTTCGAGGCGGTAGAGGACGACATGACGGTCAGAACCCGTTCCCGGGATCTCGTGCTTGCCGGTGGGTTAGCGGTCCTAGTCGCTCCGTTGCCGGCCCTTGCCCACGGAGATCACGGCGATCACGAGCCCCCGAAAGGTGAAAAAGAAAAAACCTCCAAAGGTATCCGTTACCCTCGGATTGTCCTTGTCTCACGCCTTCGGGGGAGGAAGCGCGTCTGGCGCTGGCAGCACGACCACTACCGGGGCGGACGATCATTCAGCGCACCAGCATCTGCGCCTGCATGGGGGCGCCGAGGATGGGGACGGGATCTCTTATCTCTATGGAAATCTCTCGGTCTATCTGGCCCTTGCGCTCAGCAAATCGGCGCCCTCGCCGGCCGTGCCGACCGATCCGTCCGCGAGTCTGGGAGCGGGCTACGTCTTCAAGTGATCCGCGGCGCTCGACGCCGCTTGGGCCCTGTGCCGCGAAGCGGCCCGCTCGGTCACGTGGCTTGCAAAGCGTGTCGAGGTCGGAAGAGCGCGGCAATCGTCTGACCCCGGGCGTCGAATAGACGATGGCACCTCGGCCATCCGCTCGAGCTGGCTTTCGACGCCCATACTTGGTCAGGCCCTCCGCCTTGGACTCCGCCGGCGTCGTGGCCACGAGCAACGCTGAAAATCGCGGCGCCGGCGGCCTTACTTCAATTTGGCGATCGCGGCCGCGATCGCCTTTACCGACTGGGACCAGTCCTTATCGCAAGACGAAAAGAGGCCGCCTTTGGTGTCTCCGGTGACGTCCTTGGGCCAGAAGCGGAACGACGACCTTGGCACCGTCGCCTTTCCGACCGAAAAGGAGCCAAAGGAGGAGCCCGACGGCGGCGGCCGCGAGAGCCCCGAAGCCCGCGGCCAGCCCTAGGACTTTCGCGTTGGGTGAGTCGGCCGTCAAGGCCGTGGAGGAAACTGCGGCCGGGGCGGCGGAGGACAGCTTGTACTTCGGAACGACGGTCTCGATGGCGTCCGAGTCCTCGGCCGTCTGGACCAGCACCTGGCCAGGCAGCGAAGCGGCGTCTACGATCCATGTTTTATAGGCCCCCGGGCTCGCATCCGGCTCGAACTTGACGGCCTGCTTGCCGCCTTCTGCAGGTTGCAGGGTAACTGTTGCGCCGACGAAGGGCTCGTTGCCGGGTTTGTGCGTCAAATAGAGCATCGCCGCACCGCCGTCGCCGACGTCCAGCGCAAAGTCGGCGATGTCGCCGTCACCGACATAGTAGGCCGAGGGGGAGTGGCCGGCGTCGGCGAAAACCGATGACGAGACGGTGAGTACCGCGGCCATAAGAACGAGACCTTTCACGGAGCATCCCCTTTTGCGAAAAAGTAAAGCATCACCACCGCTTCGTCGCGCTCTTGAAAGACACCCAATTCCGGCCTCCATTGCTCCGAGACCGTCGGTCGCGGTCGCCTCGGAGGCCAACGCACGCTGGCGGGCGAGGCTTTCCTCGACCGCCAGGTTTGAGCCCTCGACGAAGGTGACGTCGCGCATCGACTCAGGGATGGGGACCATCGTTACGGCGAAGGGGTCCGTCGAAACGCTCAGGCCGGTCATTTTACCGAGTGCTTCTGCGTCAAGGCCGAAAGCGCTGCGCGAAGCCGCCAGGTCCGTCTTCATCCCTTGGAACATCAGCCTCCATCGGATGGCGAGGAAGGCTCCGAGGGTGCCGGAGCGCGCCGCCCGCTCGGCGCCATCCGTGATTTTGGCGAGGTCATCGATGGCACTCTTTGTTACGCGAGCGGCGCTTTGGCGCTGGAGGAGCTGAGCGTAGAGGCGGGCGACCGCGAGCTCCTGCTCTCGCCGTTCGCGCCGCGCGGCCAGGAGGTCCGCACGGGCTTCGGCCGCGTAACGGGACGAAATGGCGCCTTCATCCAGGCCGAGCGCAATTTTGCGCTTGATCACGGCCTCGAGCGTGCCGTTCCGGCTCGGCGCCTTCAGGTCGCCCCGTCCGGCTTCGCCGCGTAGAGCCAGCCCGGTCGGCCCCAAAAAAACGGCGGCAATCCGCCCGTGCTTGGGCGGCTGCTCGGTCACCGAGTGCGCGCTCGACCGGCGCGAGCGAGGCGGCGCGGTCGAAGCCGTCGAGCACCGATTGAAGCGTCAGCGCCGCACCCTTTTGCGAATTGACGGACTCTGCGAGGGCCGTGGGATGAAACACGAACACAGCGGCCGCGACGAGCGTCGGCAACGCGCGCCGGAGTCGCGCAGATACGACCGTCATTCTCAGGAGTCCTTTCGGTGCGGGGATCACGGGCAGCACATTCGATCGCCGGGTCACAATAGACTACCGACGACGGCGTCCTCCTGTGACAGGGCCATCACGGAGACCCGCCAGAATCAATAATATCATATATCATTACAGTTGCTTGCGTCGCGGGCGGGGAGGTGGCGGCTCAAAGCCAAGGCGCGGCCCGCTCGAAAACTTTCACTCGGCAGGTCGTCGCGATTCGAAATCCATCTCCAGAGGACGACGCCCGCTGAAACGTGCGCAGGGCGCCGGTTGCTCCTCTCGGCGGCCGTCGTCAAGCATTTCAAAGTGATTGACTCCGATGATCCCGCATATAAACCGCCCAGGGTCCTGTCCACTTTATCCGCTCAGTTAAGCGAACCAACACAACGGTCATGAAAAGCGCCGAAAACAGCCACAAACCGAGCTGAAGCAAACTGGCGCCATGGTGGCCAAATCCGGCCAAGAGGGCGCCACATCCTCCAAGCCAGACGGCGATTTTACCTCGGTGACTCCGCGCGAGCACCTTGAATTGCAGAGCCGAGCAAAGCGTGAAGCGCAAAAACAGGACCGGGAAGATGGCATAGAAGGAGCCGCAAATCAGGGCACAGGGTAGCGCGCCCATCTGCTCGTGCATCTCGTGACTGACCTTCTGCGCGAAATCGGTGAGTCCAAGCCCAAACTGTCCGCACAAGGCGAGTGCGGCGAGGCCGCCGAGAATCGCCGCCGTGCCGACTTTCGCATGTACCGTCGACGCCTCTGGGCACAAATCCCTGAGGACGATACCTTCGACCGCCCTGTCCAGAAGCCCGGGAACCGGCTCGAAGATGTCAGAAATTTCTTCCTTAATGCGCTGCATGTCCGAATCCAAGCGGAAGTGTGTACATCGCCGGCGTGCCTTGCGCGCCGAGCCGCTTCGCTGTCACGATGAGTTCACCGTTTTTAAGAGCGGTCCCTTTGGGTAGCTGGCACTTAAAATGATCGTCGCTCGTCGAGCACTCGACGTCTCCGGTCACGGTCTCGCCCCGGACCTCCACACTGACTCGGGACAGCCGCGTCGTTGCGTCCGCGTTCGATACGTCCAACAGGTAAACCACGAGCGTCGAGCCGTCGACGGCGGAGACGACTTCGGTGTGGAATGTTTCAGGCATCCGGATAGACCCGCCGTGTGGCCCCGGCTCGTTCTCGCCGTGCGCAAGCGCGGACGAGGCGCGCAAGCAGAAGGCGAAGGCAAAAGTCGCAATCGAGACGCGGCCCACCGCCATGATCGGCCTCCTGCAAGGGTGTTCGGTCCGGACTTGGTCTGGAGCATCGAAGCGGGGCGTTCCACAACAGGATACTTGGGTAACAGCCCACTTGTGACGCCGCGTCCCCAGCTTCAGGGCGATCCCGGAGCGAGCTTTTTTTAGCAGGTCGATCCGCCACGCTGACTCGATACCAATTCGTACTTTACCAAGTCCGTCCTTGCGCACGTGGGCGGCGCAGATAGTGGAGGTGGTCAGGACAGCCCGGAGCGCAACCGCCTAAGAAGGCGAGACATTTTTTGGCGGGCGTTGGCAGGAGAGAAGGCGCCGCCTTCGGCGATTTCTTCGAAGGATTCTTCCAGGAAGACCCGTCGGTAAAGAAGGTCGATCTCCTCGTCCGTCATTGATTTGCAGGCGTGCTCCAGAAGCGAGCGAAACGCCGCGACATCGTCGGTTTTCAGCGGCGAGACGCTGGACGCCACCGCGCCATTGTCGAGCTCGGGCAATCGCCGCCTGGCTTTCAGCCGGTCGTACATCGCATTTCGCGCGATCGAAAGGAGCCAGACGATGCCATTGCGGCTCGGGTCGTAACTTGCGACATAGCGGTGAACGCGGAAGTAAGTCTCCTGAAAGACCTCCTCGGCGTCGGCCCGGTTCTTGATCTGGCGCTGAAGGAAGTGGAAGACCAGGTTCTTCGTCCGACGATAGAACGCGCGAAAGGCTTCGGGATCGCTATCGCGATATCGAATGAGCAAGTCTTCGAGGGATGGCTCGTCGCCGCGTTCCTGCATCCGAAAGAACCTGCCCTTTCAGACAAGTAAAGACTGCCAGACCGGAACATATCCAGCCCAGCGCCGGACATGCCCGAGGTCGGTTCAGCCGTCGTTTTCTGCGTCTTCCCAGGTACCGCCCTTGGCCTCGCAATTCGCTTTTTTATCGTCGTTGGTCTTACCTTTGACTTTAATGACCTTGCCATCCTTCTTGCAGACCTTCTTCGCGTGGTCGTGGCCACCGTGCGCGAGCGCCGGGGCCGAAAGGGACAGAGTCACAGCCAAGCCGGCGATACGGATAAAAGTGGCTTTCACGAACACACCTCCTGAAAAAGGGGATCGACGCTTAAGGATACTCGACAGCCCGCCTGATTGTGACAAGTTGGCGGGGGCTGCTCAAGAGTGCGGCATTCCCCCGGCAGAATCGATGGTTCCGACCCGCGAACGGCGTCCTATGCTTTTCGTCAATAATTCCGATGGACCGCCGCCAATTCATAGGCTTCCGCGCCGCCGGAGGATTTGGCGGCGCCTTCAAAAGGTACGGGCGGTTGCGTCAATCACCAGCGGCCGCAGGGATAAGGACTGCCGTCAAAGGTAGCACCTCGGCGAAGCGGGCCATGACCGACGCCGTCAGGAGCGCCGAGAGCATCCAAGCCACCAGGTGGGCGAGGCTCGTGCCATGGTGCCCGAAAGCCGCGAACAACGCGCCGAAGCCGCCGAACCAAAAAACGACGGCCAGCCTCCGGCGCCGCACGATCGCGCGAAATTGCAGCGTGCCGCAGGGGAAGAGCTTTGAGATCGCGATGGGAAAGAGCGCGTATCGCCCGCCACAAACGAGGGCACACGGTAGCGCATCCATGTCCTCATGCATCGCTTGACTGAAAGCGACCGCAAAGGGAGTCCTTTGCAGAGTATTTGTCGGGCTGGCAATTTGTGACTTTCAGCTTGAGCCCGTCAGCGTGCGACACCGATCAATCGAAGCGAAGCCGGGGAAACGGAAGACGTCCTCACGCAAACGGCCTCGGCGATTTCCCGGCCTGAAGCCTGGCTCATCGCCACTCGCCCCCGCTCGCGATCTCCGACGCAGGCAGCATAAGTCGAATACAGGGGACCCTCGACTTGCGAAAATCGCTTCGCCTCCTCGCCCTCGAAGCCAAAATTGAGGTGGGCCGACGAATCGTAAGCATTGGGCAGGCAGCGGGCAATCACGGGTGAAGCGCCCGAGACGCGGCCAATCGCGGCTTTTGCTACCGCCAACTCAGAGTCACATTCCGCCATCGAGTCGAGTTGTCCCTCGAAGCCGATCGTCTTGGTTAAAACGTTGGCGGAATCGGCGGCATAATAGCTCACGAGGGCGTTCGGACCCCAGGGCACTCCGTCCACGACATCCCCGGCGGCGTGGCGGACGACTCCCTCGACCGCATCGACCAGGGCGGCATCGACGGCTCCATAGAACTCCGCCTCGAGCTGACGAAAACGCCGGTGGGGCGTTCCGAACCCGTCTACGCGCAACCCGATACCACCGGCATCCGCCCGAACGCAATAGGCTGCCACGGCCTTCAGGCCGGTCTCGCGTTCGAACGTGGACTCTTCGACGGACGTGGCCGAGAGGCACGTCGCCAAATCGCCGAAAATGCCAAAGAGCGGGTTGCTAGGGAAAACCGCGGGCATGGTGTCGCTTGCGTCCGTGCGCCAGAAGCGGCCTCGCGTGGCTGAAACGACCGGAAGCGGCGCGGCCGCGACATATGTGAGGGTCAAACTACGGGCATATCCGTCATCGCCGGCACACGCGGTACGGTAGGGAGTGACGCCGGTCGCGGCCGCGAAGCGGGCTCCAAAAGCAGCAGCTTCGGACTCGCACGACGCCCCCGATGCGGATACCGATCCCGTCGTATAATCAAAGAACTGTCCAGGAGCATCTTGCAACGCCGACGTCGAAGCGCCCTCGCGGCCGCATCCCGCGGCGATAAGCAGTCCGAACCACAGAGTTTTTTTCGAGACGTCCCGCATCGCCGTCCTCCTTGTCGCGCGAACGCGCGCACTCTCCGCATACTACATAGGAGGACTGCAGGCAAACTGAATAGTGGAGGAATTTCCCGGCAATCACGCGGACGGCGCTTCGTTGCCCCGATCAAGTGGCTGCCTTTGGCCTTCTCATGCTCAGACGTCCCCGGCCAATCCGACTCCGAGCTTTCACCGCTCGCTTGCGCGGTCAGAGATCAGCTTGATCCTGCTTTAGGCACGGCCGCCTCGGCGCCAATGCTCCAGGGCATTCAGAGGGACGCCAGGAAACAGGGTGTAGGACCGCGCAGAACCGTAGAAACCTGCCGGACCGAACGGTCGAGGATCACTGCACCACGATTTTGCCTTTATACATCCCCATTCCACAAGTGAAGTGGAACTCTCCCGCATCCTTGGCGGGCAGGATGACGACCACAGTCTGATTTACCGGCAAGCTCTGGGTGATCCCGTAGTCCTTGAAGACAATGTCCCCGCCGCAGCCGCCGGCCTCAGTACGGGTAATCAGCAACTTGACCGACTCCCCGGCCTTTAAAGAAAGCGAGTCAGGCTTATAGGAGCCTTGCGCAACCTCGATGGCGATCTCGCGGAGGGCCGTCGCCGGAGGATTCGCCGGCTGGGCGGGCTGCGCTGGCTGGGTCGGTTGCGCTGGCTGGGTCGGTTGCGTCGGCTGTGACGGAGATCCGTCGAGCACGACGCCAATTTCAAGATTGGTCTTGTCACCAGCCTGTTGAGCGTCGATCCCCGACTTTCCGAAACCCGCGGCTTCACCGTCGGGGGTCGTCGCGAGTTTGAGGCCGAGGCTGAGTTTTGGAGTATTGAGGAACTCGGACGCCTTCAGCGGTGTCCCAAGATCGGTCGCCGACGAGTTCGAGAAATAGACCGTTTTCAGCGATAGACCGTCGGCAGAGACCGTACCGAGCTGCAGCGCAATCCGATAGTCGCACCCTTGCGTTATTCGCTGTGATGGAAGCGTCAACGTGCTCCACCCGTGAACTTCGTCCGTCGACAAGGCGGTCGCGCATGCCGCCGGAGGCGTCCCGTTGACCGTCGGTCGGATCGAAAGATGATATCCGGTGAGGAGCTGCTGCTGAGTTTGCGGGAAGCCGCTCTTTGAAGGAAGCGCGAGGGCGATGGACGTCAATCCACCATCCTCCGAGTACCGCCCAATTTCTGGCCCGGCGCACGAGATCACGCCGAAGGTCAGGGCGAGGACACGAAGCGGAGACGTATTGAGCATCATTGCATGCCTCTGGCGGTTATGAAAAAGCTGGCACCCGAACGTAAAGCAAGACGCATGCCGTCGCTCAGATCGAATTTACTTCAATGAAAGCGGCGAGATTGCCCTGACTACGTGCCCTCGATCCCTGTCTAGGGACGATTCAGTTGCCCATAGCGCCCAGTCGTTCAGCGATGTGGCAAAGAGCCTCCCAGGGATGAGGCGCGTCAGCCGCGGCGCGTCCTGATCGTCCAGCAGGTGGATCGTCCGGTAGTCGTCGGCGTGTTCATGTTTAGGTTGTTGGATCGCGAGCCGGGTTTTAGCCCAAACAACAGACGATGACCAGTCACTCGGTGATCAACGTGATCACCGAAAAACCCGGAGCTAGTCCGCGGACGGCGCGAGACCCACGGCCGGCGCCGCGTATCTTGGGAGGCCGAGGTCTACTCGGCCGGGGTTCGGGTCGAATTCAAGTGTTTTGATACCGCGGGCGCCGCGTACGAGTGGCACGAGCAAACGGCGCGGCGGTTTCAGTCCGGCGCGACCTTCGCGAGATCGGCGCGATTGATGACGCTCGCCGACGTGTTCAGGAAGTATGAGGCCGCGTCGGTGGGAACACTGAGGAAACAGACGATTCAGGCTCGGGAGGTGCGTTACAGGCGCTTCTATGATTCGCCGATCGCGGCGACGAAGATGGAGGACTTCACCGATCGCACGGTGACCCGCTTGTTTGACTGGGTTTTGGAGCAACCGACCGCGAAAATCGCGCGGCGGAAAACATTCGATCATGAACTCCGGATCTTGACGATCGTGCTCTATTGGTTCCGCGAGGAGTACGACTCGACCTTTGTGGTGCCGGTCACGAAGAGGCACCGGAAGCGGTGCCGATACAAGCTTGTGCCACCGCGGCGGCCGGACTATTTCATGCCGCCGCACGAGGCCCGGGCGTGGCTTGAGTGGCTACGGGAACAGCACAGCAGCCGGGTGTATTTCGACCTCGCCCTCTTTGGCGCCGCGACCGCGACGCGCATCGGGGAGGCGGCGGGCCTTTT
>JAYVWD010000646.1:0-3158 GCA_043786345.1 Pseudomonadota bacterium | reverse complement strand
ACCTTCGCGAACGACGTCCAGTGCAACAACGCGGTCGCGGCCGCGCAGCTGGCGTACTACCAATTCAGCGTCGTCACGATCGGACTCGGCCAGTGCTCCGGAACGAACAAGCCGATCCTCCTGCAACATCCGCATCCGGTCCAAGGCGGCGGCATCGCCGGCAGCCTCGTATGCCGCGATCTGTGCGAGTACCCGAATTGCGAGCCGAACGCGATCATTCAGGCATTCGTCACGCAGTTGGGCGGCGGCGGCCTGAAGATCCGCCTCGATCGCAGCCAAAGCGGCACCGTCTCGACGTTCGCGTCAGGCTCGTGCAGCGGGGACGTGACCACTGGATTCGATTGCAACCTGTCCCAGGTCAACAACACGACCGCGCGCTTCACGGCGGCGAAGATCAACGGATGGATGATCGGCGCCTATGACCAAAAAATCACGCAACAGGGCTTGCCGGTCTTCCGTTGCAAGTAAACCGGGCGATCGGCGGAGATTTACCGTAAAGGCCCTCTACCTTGGCGCTGCGGTCGCCGCGGGGTCGGCTTGTAAATCCGTCAGTTCCCCCGACGGCGCTGCGCTCAAGGTCACCAACGGCTTGGCCGCAACGGGCTCGCCCGATATCGTCAAGATCGACGAGGTCTTCCTCATTACCGCGACGGGGGGCGAGCTCTCGTATCCCTGCACGGGCACGTTAGTGGCGTCCAACCTGGTCTTGACGGCCGCGCATTGCGTCGTCGTCGACGGCCTCCCGGGCTACAAGTTGAAGAGCTACTCGGTTCATGGCGTCAAGCCCGTGTCCCAGGCGGTCCATCCCGCCTTTAACGCCCAGGGAAACAACGCGACCTCCGACTTGGCGTTCGTGATTTTTCCCAAGTCGCTGTCCGAAAGCCTCGGCGTGACCGCGTTTCGCCCGATCAGGACGGCCGCGCCCTATCCGGGCGAGGCGGTTTACATCGTCGGATACGGCGAAACGGACTTCAATCAACCCTATTCGGTGGGGACGAAGTATTGGGGCAGCAATAAAATTCAGGCCGTAGGCAGCGGTTTTTTCACCATCGAAGGCCTTCAGGCCGGCCCCGGGACCGGCACGAATGTCTCATCAGCGCATGGCGACTCGGGCGGTCCGGTGATCGATGCGCTGACCGGCGCCATCGTCGGCGTCGTCCAGAGCGGCGTTCCCAAGGGCGCCAACATCGTCGGGAGCTTTGTCGACTTGACGTCGCCGAGCAGCCGGTCATTTATCAAGTCATCGCTCGACTACGCCGCGCAAGATGCGGCCATCTTCGAGCCGTCGGGCGCCGCCCCTTGAGCCGCAGCTTTCAGCCGCCTTTGGCGCGTAGCGCCACCAAGCGCGCCGAATCCGCCAGTGGTTCATTCGAAGGGGTGTCGGATTTTCGCCTCCCCTCGTCCCGCTCATTTTACGGTCTTGGTCTGAGGTTTTCGCGGTCAACATAAAGAATATAGGTGTGCAGATGCGCTCGCTTGGCGTCGCAGTCGTGGTAAAATCGACGCGTTTTTCCACTCCTGTCACCTGAGAGGACCTAAATGTGGCGTCACAGCGTTCTGCTTGTGTTGCTTGCCTCCATGAGCGCGGCGTGTCGGAGCGTGAGCCAGAACAGCGCCGCTACGTCGAACGTCCTGAGCGCCGGCGCGGAGACGGCGCCATCCACCGTTTTTGACTTTCGAGTGCCCGGCGATGATCTGCCGCCGGCCGGGCGCTCTCTGTTTGATGAGCTATTTCAGGACCGGACGGCGTCGGTGCCGAGGCCCGTCAAGGTGCCTTTCCCCTTCACGGAATTAACGGCGAAGATTCGAGCGGAGGGTTACGAGATCGTGAGCGCCTTTCTACCGCGCGGTCGGTCGCTCCAGCGCAACGCGGCAAAGCCCGCCTACTTCAAATTCCCGCGCATCGTCATCACTCCGATACTCACGGCCGCGGCGGGGACCAAAGCAAGGGTGAGCAACCTCACCAACAGCCTATTCATCGGCTACGTCGAGCCCGCGAACCAGCTCGAGGTCATCAGCTTCAACGAAGCGGCGGGGCGTTTCGAGTTTCAGATCGTCAAGGATTACGCGCCTGGGAAAGTGCCGCAGGTCTTCTACGCGAAGCGCTCGCTCTGCCTCGCCTGTCATCAGGGTCAAGCGCCGATCTTCCCGGTCGTGCCGTGGCGCGAAACGAACGAGAACCCCGTCGTTCAGAAGTTGATTAGCGATGCGCGGGGCAGCACCACCTACCTCGGCCAACCGATCGGTGATGACACCGGAAATCTCTTGGCGGACGAGCTGCACTCCGGTGACGATCTGAATAACGTGGGCGCGCGCGTCGCGGTCTTTGACGAGCGGGTGCGCAGAGCTTCGGCGCGTCTCGACGTACAGACGCTGTGGAACGAGGGGTGCCGCCGCGCCGACGCCGAAAGCTGGAAGTGCCGCACCGATATCCTTGGGCGGCGAACCCCGCTCACCCCCGCGATACGGGAGAAGGTCGTTGCCAACATGACTTCATACTACCCGGCCGAGGTCATCAAGAACGGACTCCCGTTGCGGCCCGGGTCGGACTTCGCGACCTTTTCTCCGACAGTCCTCCCGACGGAGGTAAACGCGGGAAACATCGCGAAGGTCCGCAAAGCGATCGAGACTCTCAAGGATACCGACAGCATTAGTCCCCTTATTCAGCGTGTGCTCAGCTCTTCCGAAGGCGATACGAATTTCGACGGCTGGCCCGATGCCTTCGAAACCGGTCTCGCAGACGGCTTCTTCTTTGGCAAAGGGAACGAGACGCCGGCGCAGGTCGGCCAGGCCTTCGACAAACTCGCCGCGGAGGAAAGCGGCAAGCCGGACGGTCTGTTTGGATGGCGCTTCCGGCGCGGGGACCTCGTCCGCGCGCTCAGCTCGAATCTCGGCGTTGTCGCCGAAGAAGGCTGCTGCAACGGCAGGGACGTCACCAGCATCGAACCCCCGCGCGTCGAGCCGAAGCCTACAGGCAACGCACCGAGCGATCCTCAACTCCACGTGTTTTACGAGTTCTGCAGTCGTTGTCACGCCGCGGATGCTGAGCCCGCGTTCATGGGGGGGTCCGATGCCCAGATTCTCGCGAAGCTCAAAGAAGGGGCCGCCCCCCACCTCGCGCGGCTGGATTGGGAGGCGGCGACTAGCGGTATCATGCC
>JAYVWD010000645.1:0-6177 GCA_043786345.1 Pseudomonadota bacterium | reverse complement strand
AGACTTCAACTCGGGCGAAAACGTCGTCCAGGGGCCGGCGGCCTCGGCGGTCCTGCTCGGCAAGACCACCAAGGACTTTGTCTCGACCGTCAACCAGCTGGTCGCGGACTCCTACATCAAGACGGGCAGCTGCGAAGACAAGAACCCGATCTGCTCGTTCGACAGCCTGGCCCGCAGCAAGGAAGCGAACGAGCTCCGGACGACGATGCTCAGTAAAGTCGCGGAGCTCAAGACCGCCATCGCCCAGATGGGTCCGAACATCGCCCCGACGACGACCGCGGTGCACCGCTTCGACAAGCTCATGGGCATGCAGGCGCCGGTGATCTCGAGCCGGACGGTGATCCCGGACGTCGGCCCCGGCACGGGCTTTCTGTCCCAGGTCGCGACCACTTGCGAGCTGGTCAAGAACCTCGACTGCTACCGCAACTTCTCGCTCTACCTCAACCTGGTCGACCTGGACGGCGACAACTTCGACACGCTCAAGAACAACGAGACGGTCGAGGGCGCCGGCCAGAACTACGTCAACGGCTCCCGTCAGATCGGCATCGCACTCAACATGCTGGCGAAGCTGATGGCCGACACCGGCAAGAAAATCATCGTCCAGGTCGTCGCCGACACTGGCCGCAGCAGCCAAGGGGCGGTCGACGCCGAAGCCTCCACCGCGCTCCTGATGGCCCCCTCCGTGGTCGGCTTGAAGGATTACCTGTACTGCGACCCGACGATCCTGACCCAGGCCGAGTCGAACCCGGGCACCGCCGACCCGAGCACGAATGCGCAGGCCTGGGGGCGGAACCTGAAGAAGGCCGACGGCTCGCTGGATGCGACGACGCTGACCGAGTACAAGCACTGGGCCGCCGGCGTTTACAAGCTCATCATGGGGCAGCGGTTTTTCGCCGAGCCCTTCGTCGAGATCGAAAAAGTCTGAGCGCGGCCCGTCCGGCCTTAGGGAATATAGGCTTACATCCAGTGGACCGAAAAGCTCGCGCGCGCGGGCCGCATGCGCGGCGCGAACAAGCTCAAGGACGGCGTCGGATGCAAGCTCGTCTTCGACCAGGAAGAAGGGCGCGATCTTCGCGCTGATCTGGAAAGAGGGCCGCATCGGCGTCAAGCTCGCGGAGGACGCGGCGTTTGCGACCTTGAACGCCGTCAAGGGCACCGATCCGTGGAAGCCGGGGGCGATGAGCGCGATGTCCAGCTGGGTGCTCGCGCATGACCGCGGGCGGCGCGCTATACTTTCGTCTGACCTCGCCGTCAGCGCCGTGGCGCAGGTCTGGACGGGGCTGGCCAGACTGCGGGCAAAACGAGGGTGAACTCGCTGCCGCGTCCCTCCTCCGAGGACACCACGATGTCGCCGCGCAGGAGGAGGGCGAGGTTCTTCGAGATGGCGAGGCCGAGGCCGGTTCCGCCCGAGCGGTGGCTCGTCGGTCCCTGCTGAAACGGCTTGAAGAGGCCGGCGATGCCCTCGGGCGACATGCCGATGCCCGTGTCGGCCACGCGGAAGACGACGCCGTGCGCGTCGCCCGCGAGGCGCAGGTCGACGCGGCCGCCGCGGGCGGTGAACTTCAGCGCATTCGACAGGAAATTGACGAGGATCCGCTCGAGCAGCGCGCGGTCGGTCACGAGCACCAGGGGCGCTCCGGGCGCGATCTCGATCGTCAGCCACACGCCCGCCTTTTCGGCCTGCACGTCGAAGAGCTCGTGCATGTCAAGCACCACGGTCGCGAGGCGGACCTCTTCCGGCAGGACGCCGGTATGCCCGGCTTCGACCTTGGCGAAGTCGAGGATGTCGTTGATCAGCTCGAGCAGGCGCTCGCCGGACGAGTAGATCGTCCGGGCGAACTTCACCTGCTCGGGCGTGAGGTTGCCCTCCTCATTGTCGGCGAGGATCCGGCTCAGCAGCAGCATGCTGGTGAGCGGCGATTTGAGCTCGTGCGAGGCGGTCGCGAGGTACTGGCTTTGCGCCCAACCCTCGGTGTGTTTTCCGCCGGGCCCGCGCCGGGGCCGTTTGTTCCCGGTATCTCCGGTGAACGGCGTTGGTGACGTGGTTCGCATGAGGAGTCCCATCCTCCGTGTTTGTTTCTGGATGCCTGGGGCTTAGCAAGTTCCGCTCCATCGGCGACGGGGCGGAACCGTGCGGCCGAGGCTCAGCGGGGCGCCGGACCCGGCCTCAAGGCGCGAAGCGGTAGCGGACGGTCGTTTCCAGGAACAGGACCTTGGTGAAGCCGCGCTGCGAGGCGCCGTTCGAGCAGTCCCGCGGGTCGGCGTCGGTATTGTCGAACGGTTCACGTCGTCGACGCAGGCAACGCGAGGGCCGAAAGGGTCGGGAGCAACGGTCTCTTCATCGGGGTCGTCTCCAGCCGAGGGTTTTTCGAAGCGGCCTTGCTTAGCGCATTGCGGCGATTTCGGCTATAAAATCCCTATGCGTTTTCCGTGGTGGCTCGTTCCTGCAACACTCGCTGCCGTCGGCGCCGTCATCGGCGGCTATTGAGCGCGCTTCATGTCGCGATGCAGACGGCTGGGAAAATCCTGTCGATCGCGGGCGACGACGTGGAGCCGTTCCCGGGGGCCGACGCGATCGTGGCCTGGATCACGCCGCGGGGCGGCCTGTGGTCGCGCGGATACTACGGCGAGGTCGCGGGCCGGGTCGACGAGGTCGCGGTCATGACCTATGACTCGGCGTTGCCCTGGGCGTTTCTGTATGCGAAGGCGGTCGAGTGGGAGGCCCGCCGGCTCGCGGACCTGCCGGCAGCGACGGGCGTGCGGCTGCTGATCGGGCTGCCGACCCACGACGAGCGGCGTTGGAGCTTCCACCCCGAGGCCGAGAACCTGCGCTCCGGGCTCACCGGCGTGCGCCGGGCCGGGGCGCCGGTGGGCGTCGCGGTGTATGCCGACTGGACCACCGACGCGGCGGAGTGGGCCGATTTCCGGGAGCTCTGGCAGGCCGCGAAGTAGCGGCACCAGCTGGACGCGGTGACGGCCGGCGCGTTTCGCGGCGAATCTGCCATCTGGCCAGCGCTTCGAGCCTCATCCTTAATGACTGCACTCGTGTAGCCGAGTTGCTACAGCTGCCAGCGTGTCACTTTTATGCTGCGCTCATTCGCCTCGGTGCGGCTCAGGATCACGAGGACTTTGGAATCGGCCCGGGTGGTGGCGTCGCCGAAAACACCCAGTCCGTCTGAGCGGTAAATACGCGCCACGATGGATAAATCGAGCGGTTGGCCGCCGTCCACCACGAGCTGGGCATGTTTGCCGTCGCTGGCCAGGTCGACGTGCAGGACGTGCGAGTCATAGGCGCCGTCGAAGCTGCTCGACGAGGTTCCCGCCGGACTGCCCTCCGTCGCGGCACGGGCCATGCTGCCGCCGCCGCAGGACGTCGCGGACGCCGCCTTCAGGTCGGCCCCACATGAACTTAAAAGGAGTGGCAACACCGCGATGCACAGGATCGACCCGAACGTAGTCTTCATTTCAGCTTACCTCCTTGTAGCTGGGATTCTTGCTGAGACGTCTTGCAGAATTCGTGCCGAGACCCGAGCACCATCCGCGCGGCCGGCAGCCGGTCCCGGACATATTTACGGATGGGTTCCGGCCAGGTCGGCTCCAGCCGATCGTCGGCCATGAGAACGAGCAGGGCGGCGAACGGCTCGGGCAGCTCGGGCGCGAGGCGGGGGGCACCCTTTGCCCAGGACCAGCCCGCGGGGCTCTCCTCGTCGCTGGTCAAGGGAAAGAGCTCTGACAATTCGGCGAGATCGCGCTGCACCGAGCGCGCGCTGGCCACGAACCCCGTCTCGCGCAGGGCGTCGACGAGCTGGCGGACGCCGATGCGCTGCGGCGCCGGCGGCACGAGCGCGGCGATCTTGAGCATCCTCAGGACTTTCTTGGGCATCTTCGGGTCCCCCCCCCCCTCCCCCAACTGGATTCCGGGCGCCGAGACTCCCCTGATTAGCCGAGGGCGCGCCGCGCAGCAATAAGGACCGGTAAATCGCGCGTCAAGTTTTGGCGCCTTCCTGTGCTAAGACGGGAGTCTTCCGAGAGGAGAGTTCCGGATGAGTGCGCCGACTTCCCTGCATCCCGAGCACACCTTTGAACGCTTCCTCGTCGGCGCGAGCAACGGCGTCTCGCATTCCGCCGCGCTGTCGGTCGCGACCCGCCCGGGGCGCACGTACAACCCGCTCTTCATCCACGGCGCCACCGGTCTCGGCAAGACGCACCTGCTGACCGCGATCGCGCACCGCCTGCGCGCCGGCTTCCCGGGCCGCGCGGTCGTGTTCGCGACGGCCGAGAATGTCCTCGACGGGCTCGATGCCGACGGCTGCGACGCGCTGCTCGTCGACGACGCGCAGTTCCTGCGCAAGTGCGGCGACCGGACGCAGGACGAGCTCTTCGGCGTCTTCGACGCGATGCGCCGGGCCAAGAAGCAGGTCGTCGTCGCGGCCGACGTGCCGCCCGAGCAGATGCTGGCGCTGGACGCCCGCCTGCGCAAAGGCTTCGACTGGGGCCTCGCCGTCGACGTCCAGCCGCCCGAGCGCCCGCTGCAGGTGCGGATCGTGCGGCAGCGCGCCGCGGAGCTCGGCACGCGGGTCGAAGGCGACGTCGCCGAGGCGATCGCCGCCTCGGTGCCAAACGGCGTGCGCCCGCTGCTCGGCGCCCTCAACGCCGTGCTCGCGCACCACCGGGTCTCGGGCGCAGCGCTGACCGCCGTCTTTGCCGCCGACATCCTGCGCGGTTACGGGCGGCATCCGGCGCGCCAGCCCGGCGTCGACGCGATCCAGCGCGAGGCGGCCAAGGCCTTCGGCCTCACGGTCGCGCAGCTGACGAGCGCGGCGCGGCAGGCGAAACCGGCCCTCGCCCGGCAGGTCGCCATGTATCTTTGCCGGCAGCACACGCCGTTTTCGCTCCCGGAAGTGGGGCGCCGCTTTGGCGGGCGTGACCACACGACGGTGCTGCATGCGGAGCGCAAGATCGCGCGCCTTCTGGCGCACGACGCCGAGCTCCGCGCCGCCGTGGCGGGCATCGAGGGGCGGCTCCGGGCGCTTTGACCCGGCGACCACCTTCGCCACCATGGTCCTGAAACCTCCCGACATCTGGCGGGCTCCCGCCGGGGCGGCCGGCCGTGATAGAGTTGATTCCATTCAATCAAGCCCGAATTCCTCTGCAAAGCCGACGACACCGCCACCGGCTCGATCCGCACTTAGCGCTCGCAGCGCTCGGCCGAATGCCGCTCCGCCTGCGGGCATTGCGCCGACGATCCGACGTACATCGAGCGCGTCCTCTACGGCTTTTTCGAGAAAGAGAAGGGCTTCACCGGCGCGGCGGCGGCCGTCATCTCCGTGTCCAATACCGCCACGAACGCGGTGATCTCGGGGCAATACGCCAACAATAATTTCGCCTTGCGCCTCCTTTACGGCTCCATCAGGGCGATCGTTAAGCAAATCTGCGAGCGGGGCGGCGTCGACTCGAGCGGGTCCCAGAGCTCACGCGTCATGGACGAGAAGCTCACGCGCGCCGCGGGCTTCACCAAGACGGTCGCCGCCGGCGCCGACCAGATCGTCGCCACGGTCCGGGCGCCGCGGGCCTGCGCCGAAACGCCCGTCCCCTTCTTCATGCTCGCCAAGGGGATGGTCGGCCTCATCGAGCTCGGCCAGGCGTCGGGGCGCGAAGACGACGACCTCGCCGTCGGCGCCTTCGAAGGGTCCTCGAAAGCCGCTGCGCTCGCCTTCCGCGCCGAGGAGGTCTGCCGCCCAGTGGCCTTCATCGGCCCGGCATTCACCGCCCTCATGCGGTCAGCACGCTCGTGACCGAGACCAGCGTGACGCCCGCCGTGACGAGCGGAAGCCGCGCCGAGAACCACCGGTTGACGAGGATCATCGCCCGGAAACAGCGCTGGTTGCGGTCGAGCACGTCGTAGAATTTCGCCCAATACATCGCCTGCTTGCCGTGCACGCGGATCGTGTCGAGCCCTTCCAGCGTCTCTTTGAAGTGCGCAAATCGCGGCGACCGCGACACCGAGTCGAGGCGTTTCGTCTCGCGCGCCGAGCGGCGGTAGGTTTCCTGGAGGCGGTAGAACGCGACCAGGCTCGGGACGAGCACGATCAGGGTCCACGGCGACAGCGCTACGATCAGCACGATCGTGAAGAACGCGTGCGCCGAGGCGAACACCGTCTGCTCGAACGCCTGCGC
>JAYVWD010000644.1:0-7188 GCA_043786345.1 Pseudomonadota bacterium | reverse complement strand
GGCGCAGATCTCGATCCCCGGCGCCAAATTCGCCTTCGTCGAGACCGGCAGCCAGCAGGACAGCGCCAGCGTCGAGGGCGACTTCACCGCCGCGGGCTTCCGCCGCCTGACCCTCGAGAAGATCCTGGGGTCCGTGAACTACCTCTCCATGAACGCCGGCGAGGCCTTCGGCTACCTGCGCATCTTCCCGGCAAACCAGGACAATATCGCCGCCTCCGACATCGTCGTCTTCGACGAGCTGCCGCTCGACCTGACCGTCGTCGCCGGCGTGCTGACCAAGGCCTTTCAGGACACGAACTCGCACATCAACCTGAAGTCGAAGGAGCGCAACACCCCGAACGCCATCCTGCGCGACGCGAGCCCGACGCACGCCCTTTTGGCCCAGTTCGCCGACAAGCCCGTCCACATGACGGTCAGCAACGACGACGTCAAGCTCGAGGCCACGACGCCGGAGATCATCGCGGAAAAGCTCGCCGCGCGCTTTGCCAAGCCCTGGATTCCGATCATCTGGGACAAGACGAGCGATATCACTTCCTACGACGATATGTGCCCGACCAAGCCGGCCGACTGCCTGGCGAAAGCCCGTCTCTACGGCTCGAAGGCGGCGATGCTCGGCTTCCTCGCCAACAAGAAGGTCCTCGGCCGCCAGACGCAGCCGGGCACCGTCAGCCAGAAGATCGGCTACGACCTCGTTCCCAGGGGTTTCGGCCTGCCGCTCCAGCTCTACCGCGAGCTGGTCGCCTACGCCCCGAACCAGGCGCTCCGCACCAAGCTCGACGAGCTCATCACCAAAGAGAAGGCAAACCAGCTCACCAGCGCGCAGCGGGTGGCGCTTTCCGGCGCGGTGCAGCAGCTCTTTTACAAGGCGAAATTCCCGCCCGCGGCGCTGGCCAAGGTCAAAGCGCGATTCGGCACCGACCTGGCCGGCATCGAGAAGGTCAAAATCCGCTCTTCCGCCAACGCCGAGGACATCGACGGCTTCGACGGCGCCGGCCTGCACGACAGCTACAGCGCCAAGCCGGCGGAAACCGACAAGCCCGACGAATCGTGCAAACGCGAGGAGGATACCGACGGCGCCGGCGGCGGCGGCGAAACCAAGGCGAAGATGAAACCGCGGACCATCGCCTGCGCGATCAAGGGCGTGTACGCCAGCCTCTGGAACAAGCGCGCCATCGAGGAGCGCTCCTTTTCCCGCGTCGACCACGCCTCCGTGTCGATGGGGATCTCGGTCCTGCCCGCCTATGACTACCAGTCCGAGGTCGCCGCGAACTCGGTCGTCGTGACCCGCGTCATCAACTCGAACGACGTGTTCGGGTACTCGCTCTCGATCCAAAAGGACAACAACCTGGTGACGAACCCGGATCCGGGCACCTTTTCCGAGGTCACCGTCGCGGCGATCGGCCTCGACCAGGAGCCCACGACCCTCACCGTTACGCGCTTCGCCAAGCCCACCAGGGACGCGGACCCGCTCACGACGACCGTCATGACCAAGGAGCACACGCTCCAGCTGGTCAGCGTCTCCCAGGCGGTCGAGACCGCTTATTGCCGCGCGAAGCCGGGCTATTACTCCGGCGACTGCCGCTACGTGTCGGTCGACGCCGCGAAGCCCAAGTCGCTCGATATGGAGTTCAAGGTGCTCGCGAACGACCATTTGGTCTGCAAGCAGGCGCGGGAGTTCTCCGGGAAATGACGGCCCGCCTCAGTCGCAGGCCTGCCCGGAGTTCTCGATGGTGAAGTTGACCTGGCCTTGTCCGTTGAGGACGACGACGACCGAGATCACGATCAAGGAGCCGAAGGCCTCGCAGGAGATCGGCATCCCCTACCCGGCGATGGGCCTCGTGCAGATCACGACCGAAGTGAAGCCCGACTCGCTCTGCCTCGAGGCCTTCGGCCACGACCGCGGCGGCTTCGACCTCCAGCTCGGCACTGAGCTGCCGGCGCCGCGCCCCGGCTACTACGGCCTGACCATCGACAACGAGGGCTACGGCGTTCTGAAGGTCAACGCCGAAGGCGTGAAGCTCATCGATTGGTCCGAAATCCCCCAGTGACCTCGCCGCGCCGCTC
Source organism: Pseudomonadota bacterium (assembly GCA_043786345.1). GTDB lineage: Bacteria > Bdellovibrionota_B > Oligoflexia > Oligoflexales > CAIYRB01 > JANOTL01. The sequence continues at coordinate 5,124 of JAYVWD010000644.1, read as the reverse complement.
CATTTTCTAATGGAATGGTGCTTGCAGCCGGCTGCTCGCCACCCGTTCACCTGGGAGAGCACCATGAAAAGCCGGCTTCCGCCCTTCGCCATCGCCTTCGCCGCTTTAGGCCTCGTCGCCGCCACCCCCGAAAAACCCTTCGAAGCCGGCGTTCACGACGCCGTCGTCGCCTATAAACAGGTGCGCCCAAAATCAGCCCCGCCCGCGCGCCTGCGCGACTTCCCGTGCGCCGACACCGTCTGCGCCCGCCTCGGCACCTGGGGCTGCGACCAGAGCTATGAGCTCAACCAGGTCGTCGCCGCCTGCTGGGGCTGAACCCCGCTCGCCGGCTCGCGGGGACCCCTGGCGGCGCCTGCATCGACGCCGCCTGCGACCGCCTCGGCACCTGGGGCTGCGACCAGATCTACGAGGTGACGAACGTCGCGCGGCCGTAGGCCGGCCGGTGACGACGGGCCGGAATCGTCACCATCGCCGACCGCTCAGTTGTCTCAGAAGTTCGGTGTCTTCTTCATATAACCAATCCGCTCTCACTGCCGATCTGAGCGCATCGTCGCGGCCGAGGCCGTTCGTACAGGGAGGTTCCGCGGGACGCCCATGGGGGTCAATGAAGACGACACTGAACCTCTGATACAACTGAACGGCCGGCGGTCTCTAACCGAAATGATATTATTGAGCCATCGGCAGATCCCACGCGGCCTTTGGGAATGTCCAAAAAATGCGTTTGCCCAGTCGTTCTATCAATACTTCATCTGTTCTGCCGTCGAACGAGACGTAGTACTCAAACAATGCCTTGTCTCGCACAAGGCACTCTTTGTCGAACACCGCCACACACGTTCCACTCGAAAAGCGGGCGGAAGGAACTCGGATGAGCGAAATACTATGTGCTACCGCGAAATCCCCAAACTGGCGTGAAAACGAGTAATCCAGAGGATCAATGATGGCAGAGCAGAGAGTCGTCAATGGGCGGAGGTCGAGTGCTCGCTCTGCTTTTAGATCGGCTTTGAACATCCGCCGATGGCGGCGAATCGTTCCGGTCGATGCATTCGCGAAATCCTCCTTTGCGTCTCGATACAAATAATGCAGCGATTCCCAAATGGATGTGTCTTCCTCTTCCGCCCCATACCAGACCCCGAAGGTACCCGCTGAAAACCGGCCACCGCCTCGGAGGCCGAAGACGTACGCGGTTTCTCGCTTATCGCCGTACGCGAACGCCGATTCGCGGTTTTTTTTCCCGTCGGCGCTGGATAATCCGTTCGTTTCAGCTTCCCAAGCTCTGGCGATTTGTCGGCGGTCATGAGCCCCGACGACGTCGTCAAAGGGGTCGATCGAGGGGCTAGCCGTGGCGATATTCCGCCACACGTCCGTCAACTCTACGGCAGATAAAGTTGCCAAAATGCGGCGATCGATTGCGACGACAGCACCACTCATCGATTGCGCATTTCATCGAGACGCCGACGGACGGTAAACAATCGATCGTACGTATGGATTTCGTCTTCCATGATCCAATCTATAGCGGACTTTCCCGAGAACATTTCCCGGGCCGTTCGCATCCACGCATAAACAACTTCCTTGTTTTCTGGGAACATGATTCGAAGATTCTTGTGAATACCCAGCAGAAGTCCAACGCGCGCAAATTTATCCGGCTCGAGAGGGATTTCTTGCTCCGTTTCGAGCGACTTGATGCGACTCGTCGCCCTCAGGCCAAGGAGTGCCGCCTGCTGCGCGCGCGTGAGTCCATATTTGTTACAGATTGTCCAAAACGCCTCGCCAAGGGCCTTGCCCTGCTCAGCGTTCACGGCAGCAACGGGAAGGTCTCGTGGACCGCCCTTCTTGTCCGATTCTCTTTGCGCCATTGCCTGCTCCTGTCAGTCGTCCTATCGGACGAAATCGTCGATTATTCAACTCAAAAATAATAACTATTTATAATTATTAACAAAATAATACGACGAAATCGTCATTTCTCTCGATCAGTATAGATCGTTTCTTGTCATAACTCAAGATTCGGACTACGACGCCGACGAAAGCATGGTCGTGTGTTCTCCTCGATTGGGCTCCATCCCCAGGCGCAGGAAGGCCCATTCATCGCTACCGTCGCAAAATATTTTTGTTCGAGCGAGTGCAATCAGGAGTCCGGCACCCGGCGGAAAGCTCTTTCCGATTGGTGCAGTGCCAAAGGCTATGACGCGCTCGAAACCGAAGAATACGTCGACGTTCTTGCCGGCAAAAGTCTCGAAAAACCGGAACTTCAGCGGCTCCTTCAAGACATACGCGCGGGAAAGATCAGGCACGTGGTTACGTTCGATCTATCGAACCTCAGCACTTATGCGACCTCGATCATCGAAGCCATTCGGCTGCTAATCATGCACGGGGTCACTGTCGATGGTCCCGGCGAAGATCGCCTCGCATTCCAGAAAGCGACGAAGTCGCTCATTGAAGCGGCCAAGGACCTCGTAATGACTCGAGAGCGAAAGAAAACATCAGAACGGATCAAAGCCGGGATGGTCGCCGCAAAAGATCGCGGAGTCAGAATCGGCGCCCGACTCGGAGAGAAGCGCGCGCTCGGCTTTCGAAAGAACTATGAGCACGAAAATCTGAATCTCGTCCGGGCCGTATTAAAAATGCACAAAAAGGGCCTTTCCTCCTATTCGATCGCAGAGACCCTCAGCAGCGGTGTCGAAAGGGTAAGTCGGGCAAAAATAGTAAGAATAATAGAACGACACGCCGAGTGATTTCACGACCGCGGCGGTCACGGCTCGAAATGGCTGCGGACCGGGCGCGCCCTGAACGGTGCCCCGGTCTTCTCCAGGAAGACCCGCGAAAAGACGCCGCCGTCGAAGACGAGCGCATTCGGCTTGTCCCAGCTGTCGACGCTCACCATCAGCCCGGCGGCCCCCGTGCGCCGCTCCCCATAAGGCACGTGAAAGTGCCCGATGATCCCGTGGTCGAAGGCGCCCTCGTCCAGCCAGACGTTGAACGCGCCGAGGATCTTCTGATGATCGAGCGTCCGGTACTGGTCCTGCGCGCGCGAGGACTTCGCGTACCGCAAGGTCAACGCGTCGAGCCAGCGCCCCGGCACCAGCAGGGCGCAGGCCGCCAGGAACCCGGACTTCACGAACCAGCGGAAAATCCGGTAGAGCCGGTCGTCGATCAGCAGGTCGCCGTGGGTGATCCGGATCCGCGCGCCGTCGCCAAGCTCGAGCAGGAAGTTCTTCTCCTTGCGGACCTCGACCCCCCGCCAGTCGATCGCGCCCATCGCGAATTCGTGATTGCCCTCGACGAACACGACGCGCGTGCCGGCCGCCGCGAGCGTCTCCAGGGCCGCGCCGAGCGGCCGGAATTTCGCGCGGTAATAGGGGCTCTTTCCGAAGCAAAAATCGAAGATGTCCCCGTTGAGGAGGAACACCTCGGTCCGCGCCGGGTCGATCCGCGCGATCAGATCGAGCAGAAGCTCGCCGCGGGGGTCCCCGACGTCCTGCATGTGGACGTCCGAGGCCACGAGGAGTTGGCCGTATAACTTATCAGATTTATTGATCATTTTTGCCGAAGTCTAAGCAGGTCCAGGCACCCGCCCGATATCATAGGACATGAACCGCGGCTGGCGCCACTTTTGCTGTGCTTGCACCGTCTTGGGGCTCCTCGTCGGAAGCTCCAAGGCGCGGGGCGACGCGTTCCAGTCGCAAGCCAATCAGCGCAACATGCTTCCCGGCGGCCGCGCGCAGATGCTCGGCGGCGCCTACACGGCGATCTCGGACGACGCGCCCGGCTGCTACTACAACCCGGCCGGCCTGTCGTTCTCCCGCGACGACCGCATCGAAGCCTCGGGTACCGCCTACCGTACGACCAAGCTCACCTACGACGGCGCGATCAACGACAAGCCGTTCGAGGAGCGCTCCGAGTCCTTCTACCCGAGCTTCCTCGGCGGCACGGCGAAGCTCGGGCCCCTGACCGTCGGCTATGCCTACATGACGCTCGACGCCCGCAACGTCTACCAGCAGGACAAGTATACCGACATCTTCACGAACGACGGCAAGCCGAGCAGCTACAGCCGCACGTATCTGGAAAACAGCACCTACCGCTGGGCCGGCGCCACCGCCGCGCTCAAGCTCACCGACCACATCTCCTACGGCGGCTCCCTCTTCTATTACCAGCGCAACATCGAGTTCACCACGAGCCAGCTCGCGGTCCTGAACGGCGGCGGGATCTACAGCCGCAACGACACGCTCTCGACCCTGAACACCGGCCTCGCCAGCGTCAACGGCTTGATGTTCCACGGCGAGGACCTGTCGGTCGGGCTCTCCGTCCGCATGGCCGGCGCGTGGAGCAACCGCTCGCGCTATTACAGCGACGAGATCACCTACGATCCCAAGAGCGTGAACGACGCCGGCAACGCCGAGCCCGTGGTGACGCACACCGAGATCAAGTATAAGGCCTTCAACGAGATGAATCCGACGACCTATACCGTGGGCGCGGCCTGGTGGGCGACGAAGTGGTTCCTGCTCACGGGCGACGTCATGGCCCACGAGGGCGTCAAGACCCCGTTCGCGAACCTCGGCGGCCACGACCTGCACACCACGTTCAACTATAGCGCCGGCACCGAGGTCAACGTGGGCTTCGCGAGCCTGATGGCGGGCTACTTCACCAACAACTCCATGTACCGCGCGCCCGAGCCGGAAAAGGCGAGCCAGCCGACGCACATCGACTACCGCGGCGTCAGCGGCGGCATGAGCTGGCACCTCGCCGGATTCAACGGCGAGCTCGGCTACATGACGCAGCGGGGCAAGGGTGAGGCGCAGATCCTGACCGGATCCCGCGCCATCCAGAAAGTGCATGGCGAGATTTCCACCTACCTGATCAGCGGCAAAGTTCCGCTCTGACCCCCCTTGAGGTCATTTCATGAGAGCCTAACGCCGCTCCAGGACAGGGGTTTAACCGGTTCGCTCTTGCATTGGCCCCGTTATTTTGGTTCTTTAGGGGCGCCACAACGCATAAGCATCCGTCTCTATTGGAGGACCGTACATGTCTCTGTCCGTCGAGGAAAAGGTCAAGCAGATCGTCGTCAACCAGCTCGGCGTCGAGGAATCCTCGGTGGTCGCGAAAGCCAAGTTCATCGAGGACTTGGGCGCC
>JAYVWD010000643.1:0-3244 GCA_043786345.1 Pseudomonadota bacterium | reverse complement strand
AGAGGTCGTTGGTCCCGTTACCGCAACCTGGGACGATGCGAATGCCGGGCGAAATTCCCTGAGCGACGAAGGTGGCGTTGGTGACAGCCGTCGTGGAATACAGGTAACGCGTTTTGTTGCAGGGGGTCGGGTTGAAGCCGATGGCGTTGGTGCCGGGGCAGTTGGTCGCCGTGATCGCCACACCGGCGCCGCCACCGCCGGTGGCGACCAAAGCCGCATAGGAGTCACGGTCGCCGTAGTAGGACTGCTCGAGGGTGAAGATGTGCGAAAGGTTCGACTTCACTTCGGATTGCCGCGCCTTCGCTTGGAAAGACTGGAAGCGCGGGATGGCGAGGGAGGCCAGGACGCCGATGATCGCGACGACGACCATGAGCTCGACGAGGCTGAAGCCCGCTTGATTTTTGATGCTGAACTTCATGTATGACTCCCGAGTGTTTCGTTTTTTGCCAAAGTCGTTATTGACTACTAAGCACGATTGAGGCCAAGGGCTGAAATTGATGCATTACAGGCACTTAGCTTGATTCCGCGGGAAAGGCGTCTCGCTTTGAGGCGTTTCAGCGCGGGAACCAGTCTCACCTTGAGACGCCGTCTCACGCTGCTGGCCTATCGGCCTGAAGGTCGCCTTCTATGAGCCGCGCCTCGAACAAGGGCCGCACCAGACCCAGCTCGAGCTCGAGCCGGTGGAGCCCGTTGGTCAGCTGGGCAAGGTCGCCCACGGCCGCGAGCGCCTCCAGCTCCCCGGCGGCCTGCCCGGCACGGGTCGCCCCGACGATGCCGCAGGAGGTCCGGAAGCGGTGGGCCGCCCGGCGGACCTCGGCCCGGTGGGACGACGCGACGGCCTCCGCCAGCGCGACGAGGGCCTCGTCGGCGTCGGCCAGAAAGGCCCGGAGCCGCGCCGCAAGGAACCCCGGATTCTCGTGATCGAGCATGATGAGCTCGGCGAGCGAGGCCAGATCGAGCGGGGAGTTCGCCTCGTCGTCCGGCGTCAGGGCCGCCGACGGGGGCAGGCGCCGCCGCGCCAGCCAGTCGGCCAGGCCCGACCGCAGGGCGCTCAGACGCAGAGGCTTGGACATGCAGGCGTCCATGCCGGCCTCGAGGGCGCGACGGATCTCGCCCTCGAGCGCGGTCGCCGAAATTCCGATGATCGGGGCCCGGCCGACGAGCGCTTCGGCCCGCATCGCCGCCGCCACCTCGGCGCCGCTCATCTCCGGCATCTGCAGGTCGATCAGGATGAGGTCGAACGCTTCCCGCCGCACGAGCTCGAGGGCCGTCCTCCCGCTGCTGGCGACCACGGCTTCGTATCCGAGGTGGGCGAGCATCTGCGCCATGACCTCGCGGCAGTCGTCGTGGTCGTCGATGACGAGGATACGGGCGGAAGGCGCCCCGAGCTTAGGAGGGTCCGGTGTCGCCGTTTCCGGCGCCGCCGGCGCCGCCGCCGCCGCGACGAGCGGCAAGGTGAACCAGAACGTCGAGCCGCCGCCCTCGTTACGGGCGCAGTCGATCGCGCCGCCCATCTGCTGGACGAGCGATTTGGAGATCGACAGACCGAGGCCGGTCCCGCCGCGGCCGGACGCCGCCGTCGCCGGCGAGAACGGCTGGAAGAGCTCGGCGCGGCGCGAGTCGTCGATGCCGAGGCCGGTGTCGTCCACCGTGAAGCGGAGCTCCGCCCGGCCGGGGACGGCCGCGACCCGGACCCGGACCCCGCCTTCGTCGGTGAATTTGAGGGCATTACCCACGAGGTTCAGCAGGACCTGGCGGACGCGCCCCGCATCGAGCGAGACGAATTCCGGCAGCGCGCCGTCGACCTCGGCGCCGAGGACGAGCCCCCGTTTCTCCGCCATCGCGCGCAGCATCTCGATCGTCGAGCGCGGCAGGTCGGCGAGCTTCGTCGGACGCACGACGATCGGCGTCGCCTTCGCGCTCGTCTTGATCAAATCGAGGGCGTCGTTGACGAGCGCCAGCAGGACCTCGCTGGCCGCGACGATCCGTTTGACGTGGCGCTCCCCCTTGGTGCTCCCGAAACCGGTCGCGAGCAGCTCCGTCGAGCCGATGATCACGTGCAGCGGCGTGCGGATCTCGTGGCTCATGACGGCGAGGAAACGTTCCTGCTCGGCGTAGGCCGATTCCGCCGCTTCCTTGGCCTGCCGATAGGACACGAGCAGCGCCTTGATGCGTCGCGAAAACAGCAGGCCGAAGCCGGTCAGGGCGAGCGACAGCATGCCGAGGTTGAAGGCGACCGCATAGAGGAAGTCCTCGGAGGACTCGCGGTCGAAATCCAGGTCCTTGCCGGCAATCTGGCGCTCGTTCTGGACGTTGTTGATCGCGCGACGCAGGTCCGCGTCCGCCTTCGCCCCGTGCGGCGCCGCCAGGGCCAACGCGACGTCCGCCAGCAGCTCCCGTTGCAGGTCCTTGGCGATCCCGAGGCGCGGGAGGACCCGGACGATCCCGTCCGTGATCCGCTCGGAGCCGCCGCCTTGCGCGCCCGAGAGGCTTTGGAGCGCCTCGAGCCGGACCTCGAGCTCGACCCAGCCCTCCCGCGCCTTGAAGGCCTCCGATTGGGCCTCCAGCCGCCGCTCGAAGGCCGAGACGCCGCTCACGATCGTCGCCATGCAGAGGGTGCCGATCAACGCATAGATCAGCGTCAAACGGTTTATCGCCCGCTGCTCGGGGTGGTTCATGACGCCAATCCGTAGAGCTTCATCTTCCGGTAGAGGGTCGCGCGCCCGATCTTCAAGACCTCGGCGGCGCGCGTCACATTGTGGTCGTTCTGGGCGAGCGCCCGCTTGATCAGCAAGATCTCCTGCGCCAACAGCGAGCCGGGCGCGCTCGCGGGCGTCGAGGGAGACGCGGGCGCCGGCGCCGGCGCCTGATCCGCCCGCCGCGCCTCGCTCTTGAGATACTGATCGAGCGCGGCGTCGACGTGCACCGGCCCGCCCTGCGGCGCCATGATCATCAGGCGCCGTACGAAGCTCCGGAGCTCGCGGACATTTCCGGGCCAGTCATAGGCGAGGAGCCGGCGCAGGAGGTCCGGCGCCAGGTCGCGCTCCGCCTCGCCGTGGTCCTTCGCGTACTCGCTGGCGAAAACCCGCGCGAGATCCGGCAGGTCCTCGATCCGATGCTTGAGCGGCGGGACGTCGATTCCCACGTCGGCCAGGCGGTAAAAAAGGTCCTCGCGAAACCGGCCGTCCTGGACCTCGGTCCGCAGGCTCTTGCTGGACGCCGAGATGACCCGCACGTCGATCGG
>JAYVWD010000642.1:0-3866 GCA_043786345.1 Pseudomonadota bacterium | reverse complement strand
AAGGCCTGGTTGCCGATGCGCACGGGCTTGTGGCCGCGGTAGCCCTCGAGGTCCGTGACGATCGTCTCGACGAGGTTCGCCTCGCCCGAGATCCCGTAGACCGGCTGCAGCTTGTTGGGGCTGGTCTCGACGATATTGCGCAGGTAGCCGACGAAGCCCTCGATCTCCTCGAAATGACCGAGGCGGTTGAGCGCCTGCAGGGTGAAGAAGGTGTCGCGGAGCCAACAGAACCGGTAGTCCCAGTTGCGCGTCGTGCCGGCGGCCTCCGGGATGCTCGTCGTCGTCGCGGCGATGATCGCGCCGGTGTCTTCGAACTGATGCAGCTTGAGCGCCAGCGCCGACCGGATGACCGGCCGCTGGTGCTGGGTCGGCAGGTGGCAGTGCTTCACCCAACGCTGCCAATAGGCGACCGTTTTCTCGAGCTGGGACTCGCAATGGTCGCGCAGCCCCATGTCGAGCTTGGCGCCCCATGACAGGACCAAGTACTGCGTCTCGGTGAGGACGTAGGGACGCCCCTCCATGATCATCTGCTGCGAACCGTTGCAGAAGAGGCGGATCGGCTGCGGGGCCCCGGAAAAGTGCACGTGGTTCGAGCGGTCGTCCCCTTCCAGCGCGACGGCGCCATAGTCGTAGCGCGGCGCACACTTGACCTGGATCACGGGGTTGCCGGTGACGGGGCGCACGATGCGCACGAGCATCTTCGGCTTGAAGAAGCGCTCGTACTGGAGGAAGCGCGGCGCGAAGTCGATCACCTCGAAGGAGCCGGACGGGGTCACGAAGTGGGTGACGAGGACGTTGGTATTTTCGATGTAAGACTGGGTGCCGTTGCCGCCCTCGGCGGGGCTGACGGCGAAGGTGCCGCCCTTTTCGCGGTCGAGCAGGCCTCCGAAGACGAAGCTGGAGTCGAGGCGGGGCCAGCAGAGCCACTCCACGTGGCCGGTCGGCGCGATGAGCGCGTTGTATTGGCAGTTGCCGATCAGCCCCAACTTGAGGTTCATCGCGGAAAACCCTCCCTTTCCAATGATGGCATGCTAACAGCGTTCCAACTTGCCCCAATGCTGGGGGCACGGGCGAGGACATACGGGTAAGCGGCTAAATACAGCTCAGCAAGACCTCGGTGGCATGTCCTATGCATGGCTGCCGCAGGTCCCCGCGAGGGCCGCCATTCCATCGCCGTGAAAGGATAGATCCATGATCGAGAATACGAACGTAGACGACGCGCTCCTCGCCCGCGACGCGGGCGAGCCTCGGGCCAGCGACCTCGCCGGCGAGGTCCAGCGCAACACCCAGAAGAAGATGGACGACATCAAGCACCGCGTCGCGGACCGGCTCGCTTCCAAGGCCGAATCCTTCAAGGGAAACGGCGACGGCGGCGCGCTCGATCCGGTGAAGCAGCGGATGTCGTCCCTCATGTCGACGGCCGCGGACAAGCTCGAGCACTTCGAGACGCCCGACCTGTCCAACATCAACATGGCGTCGGTCCGCGACCAGGCGACCGAGATGATCCGCCGCCATCCGTTCCAGGCGATCGGCGTGGGACTCGGCATCGGGCTGCTCTTCGGTCGGGCCCTCAAGCGCTGACGAACCGCGGAGGCAGCATTTCTAAACCGCAAAGGCGCAAAATACGCGAAGGTTTTATAGAAAAACTCTTTGCGTACTTTGCGCCTTTGCGGTTCAAAAACCTCGGCGTCTTTGCGGTGAGGCCTTTATGCGACGAACATCAACATCACCAGGATGAAGGCGGCGTCGATGATCAGGCCTTCGACCACCTCGGCGACCATGAAGGTCGCCTGCGGACTCGTGCCGGGGATCGTCGTCATAAGGACGCCTCCTTTCAATTCAGCGTCTCGGGTTGACCGGCGTGGTGACGGACCACCGAGGCCGCCTTGGCATACCGCGGCGACCGGGCCTCGAGGCCCTCGTGCGCGCGCCGCACCGACGCCTCGACGAGGCTTTCCAGGAAGTAGCCGGCACTGCTGCGCGCGAGCTGCATGAGCGCGGGCGTCAGCAGGGCGCCGAGGAGCACGCCGCCCTTCGACTGTGGCACGAAGCCTTTGGTCGCCGCGGCGACGGGCGCGGGCAAGGCCACGTGGTTCCGGCGGCGCGAGACGAGCATCAGAGCGATGCCGAAGCCCGCCGCGACCGAGATCCCGACGTTGCGCAAGGGCTTGGCGACGATGGCGGCCCGGACGTCGAAGCGCTCCTTGAGGCGGTCGACGGTTTGATCGAGGGTCTGGCTGACGCTGCCGACGGTGTCGGTGACGGCCTGGGCGACGTTGGACGACGCGCGGCCGACGCCCTCCTCGAGGCGGGTCGAAGCCTTGTCGACCGTGTCGGAGAACTCGTGCTCGAGCTCGCGACCGAACTCGCGCAGGTGGCCGGAGAGGCGTTTTTTAGTCTCGAGGAAGCGGAGTTTGAGCTCGTCGCCTCCGAGTCGGTCGTCGTCTTTGCGGCTCACGGTGTCCCTCCAGGTAAGTCTTAATCCTCTCAGTGCATCTGCCGTGCCAGCCCTCGTCAGTGCGCGGGTGCGAGCTTGCTGCCTTGCTCGATCCGCCGGATTTCGGCGAGGTAATGGGTGCATTTGCCGTCCTTCTCCAGGCCGGGCTCGATCAGCGGAAGCAAGGCCGCGACCGGACTGAGGAATGCGCCCAGACCCGCGGCCGTCAAGAGGCGCACGCCGAGCTCCTTGCGCATGACGTCCACTTTGACCTTGTAGAGCGGGCCCTTGAGGGTGAGGGGGGTCCGGAGGACGCCGATGCTGAAGTCTTTCGGAAACGTCTTGATCACGGCGTCGACCGTCTCCTTTCGGAGATCGAGCTTACCGTCCAGGACGACATTCGAATCCTTGGTGGAGGCCAGCATGACGCGGGGCGACACCTCGCCCTGCTTCGCCGCGAGGCTGGTGATGAGGCACTCCATCGCGACGGTCTGCTTTTTTGCGAACAGGGTGCCGATCGCCTCGGTGGCGTCCATGCCGAGGGCTTCGATGATGAGCGAGCTCATTTTGCCGTCCTCCACGACCAGGCCGAGGTCGCCGTCGAGGCTCGCCATGAGCGCCTGCACGGAGGCGCCGGCGGCCGTCAGGTCGATCCGGCCGTTGAGCCGGCCGGCAAAGAGCTCGTTGGTCTTGAGGTTGCCGATGGAAGAACCCTTGGTCTCGTCGCTCACCAAGAAGGGCTCCAGGAGCCGGCCGAGCTGGACTTTCTGGAGGTTGGCGACCAGCGAGACCTTCGCGGGGCGCTCCGTCGTGTCGAGGGCGAAGTCGGTCGCGAAGGTGCCGTTCGCGAGCGCCATCTCGAACGGCCGGAGCTCCAGCTTGCCGCCTTTGGCCGAAACATGACCCTTGAATGCGTCGATGAGCGCCGCCCGCTCGGTGCCGACGAAGTGGTCGACCGCGAACTCCGCGTCGAGGTCCAAGCGCCGGATCGCCTCCATGTCGATCGGCGCGGCGGAGAAGAGCCGGACCGGCTCCCCGCTATCCCGCGATTCCGCCTTCTTCGTCGCCGGCAGCTCCGCGGCGACCGATTTGGGCAGGAACGCGCCGAGGTCGGCGAAGCGGAGCGTCGTCGCGTGGAGCTTCGCCACGATCCGCAGGGGTTTCACCAGCGTCACCGCCAGCTCGCCGGTCGCGCGGCTCGGCCCCAGGCGGATCGAGGCCTTGGTCATCGTCCAGGTGTCGCCGTCATGGGCGATGTGGCTCGCGACGTCGATCGCGGCGAGGTCGTCGTTGAGCGAAACGCCGAAGGCCTTCAGGACATCCTGGGCGTTCCGCCCCTTGACCGTGGCGTCCACCGACAAATCGCCCAGGGTTTGCAGGACCCCGATCCCGCCGTCGGCGCTCGCCGCGAGCTCGCCGAGGCGCCCCC
>JAYVWD010000641.1:0-4425 GCA_043786345.1 Pseudomonadota bacterium | reverse complement strand
CGCCGGAGCCGGAGCCGGAGCCGTGGGCGCCGACCTCGTCCGGGCCGCCGGAGCCCGAGGCTACCGGCGAGCCGGTGCCGACGTCGCCCGCCGGCGACTTGGGGTCGTCTTTCTTGGTCCGCTCGAGGAGCTTGCAGCCGGCGCCGCAAAAGAACGCGACCGCGAGAGGCAGAGCCCGGAGGGGCTGACGCATGGAGAGTCCTCGGCGAAAGCAGGGGAGGGCTCATCCATTATAGCGCTTAGAAGAAGGGTAAAAAAGGCACCGCGGCCAGCAGGATCCCGACGCCGATATTCCACGCCAGCGTCGGCGTGAAATAACTATAGACGAACAAGGCCGCGCCAGTGATGAAGAATTTCGGCTGCGTTTGCTTTTTGCCAAATGAAAAGTAGACGAAACCGACCGCCGAGAAGAAGAGCGCCACCATGATGTTCGGGAAGTCGAAGGTCACCTTTGGCTCAACCCGCCGTCGGTTTGCAGAGGAACGGGCAGGGCTTGGCCGTCGCGTCCGCCACCGGTTTCACCGATTTACCGGCGTCGCGCCAGTCGCTGAAGGCGCCGAGGTTCTCGGCCTTGAAGCCTTTGGCCTTGAGGTCCTCGACGAACCGGCCGGAGCGGACGCCGGAGGCGCAGTAAACATAAATCTGTTTATCTTTCGGCAGGACCATCATGATGTCCTTGAAACGGGAGCTCTGGGCCTTGATCTCGGAGGTCGCGATCCAGATGGCCGGCGACGCGATGCCGTCCTTGATCTCGGCCGCCTCGCGCACGTCGACCAGGATGGCGTCGCCCTTGACGACCCTAGCGGCGACCTGCTCGACGGCGGCCTTGTCCATGGCGGCGGCGGGGGCCGCGAAGGCGAGCGTCAGACCGCACAACAAGGACGATTTACGGGAAAGCTTGCGCATCGGGACCCCTATTCCAATAAGCCGCAGTCAACGTACACGTTCCGCGGCGGTAACGAAAGGAAGACGACCACCGCCGAGCGCGATTCGGCCGGCGCGTCGAGGCCGAGCGAGTCGTGCTGGATCAGGATCGCCTGATCTTTCTGATAGACGTGAAAGGTGCCCGTCTCCTTGAAATAGATGAGCGCGCGCACCAGATAAGGTTTCCGGGCCGCGAACTGCGCGGCCTTGCCGGTGTAGTGCTGGACGTCGGCGGGCTCAAGCTCGGCGAACGGGGCCTTGTCGAGCTTCTGGACCGCCTCCTGGTCGCGGACGACGGGGATCACCATGTGCTCATCGAGCTCGTCGGACTGCGCCCAGCCGTCGGGAGCGAAGTTGAACCAGGGCTCGCGCTTTTTCGCGTCGTCATTGAAGGAGTGGTAAAGGGCGCGGTTGTGGGCGACGCACTGGTCGCGGTCGGGGCCGGTCTTGGCGCTGACGTTGCAGAAGTCGGGCTGGCCGCCTTCCTTGGCATCCGCTTCCGGATCGGGATCGGTGATGCCCTCGAGGTAACCGTCGCCCGCGGGCCGTCCGGAGACGCAGGCCGATGCCGCGAGAAAGAGCAGGACGACGATGGATCGGGAAACGCTCATCCAGGGGCTCCCTAAGTCCTTCTACAATAAAATCAATATATTCTAGTACTTGCTCAGAGATTTGTCGACCGCCCCGATCCAGCCCAGAATTCCCCCGTCGAGGCTGCGCAAGTCCCTGAAGCCCTTACCTCTGAGGAGCTGCAGGGCCGTCATGCTGCGCGCTCCGGACTTGCAGTGGAGGACCGTCGTCCGGGCCGGGTCCAGGCTCCCGAGCCGCCCCTCGAGCTCGGGCAAAGGGATGAGCACGCTGCCCTCGATGGCGCAGATGTCGCGCTCGGCTGGCGACCGCACATCGATCAGCACGTGGTCCTTCCCCGTGACGCGCCAATCGCGCAAGGCCTCGGGCGCGATCAGGTCGCCCGCCGGCAGCGCGCACGCGACGTCCGAGTCCACCAGGGTCGTGATCGTCGGGCTGGTTCCGCACACCGGGCAGGCGGGGTCCCGCCGGAACTTGAACTCGTCGACCCGCATCGCCAGGGCATCGAGGGTGAGCAGCCGGCCCATGAGGCTCTCGCCGACCCCGAGCGCGAGCTTGATCGCCTCGTTCGCCTGGATGCTGCCGATCTGGGCCGGGAGCACGCCGAGGACGCCCCCCTCGGCGCAGCTCGGCACCTGCCCAGGGGGCGGCGGCGAGGGAAAAAGGCAGCGATAACAGGGGCCATGCGGGGTGTAGAAGACCGAGGCCTGGCCGTCGAAGCGGAAGATCGAGCCGTAGACGTTGGGCTTGCCGAGAAAGACGCAGGCGTCGTTCACCAGATACCGCGTCGAAAAATTGTCGGTGCCGTCGATGATGATGTCGTAAGGCGACAGGAGGCGCTCGACGTTGGACGCGTCGAGGCGCTCCGTGAAGATCTCGATTTGCGTGTGGGACGACAGGGCCGTGAGCCGCTCCCGCGCCGCCTCGGCCTTGGACCGGCCCTGGTCGCGCTCCGTGTAAAGAATCTGGCGCTGCAGATTGGAGGCGTCGACGGTGTCGTGGTCGACGATCCCGAGCGTGCCGACGCCGGCCGCCGCCAAATAAAGGCTCACGGGCGAGCCGAGTCCGCCCGCGCCGATCACCAGCATGCGCGCCGCCTTCAGGCGTTTCTGGCCGTCGGCCCCCACCTCGGGCAGCAGCAGGTGGCGGCTGTAGCGGGCCGTCTCGGCGGCCGACAGCGTCAGACCGGCGGCGCGCCCGGCGATGGCGCGCGTGACGGGGAGGTTCATCGTGGTCAAGTGGTGGACCTCGGGCAAGTCGGAATGCTATCAAATGGGCTCCCGGAGGCGTCATGACACAGGTCTGCTTCACACGCAAATTGAATCGCTTTTCCCCCGCTTTGGTGGAGCTCTCATGACGGCCCGCATCGTCGACCCGAGTGCCGTCGCGGCGACCTTTCGCCAATCCGTGCGCGCCCACGTCGCGGCGCTGCCCGAGCCGCTGAAGCTCGTCGGTTTCCTGTCGACCGACTACGCGCCGTCGCTGACGTATGCCAACTACACCCGGGTCGGCTGCGACGACACCGGCATCCGGTTCGAGATCCGCCGGGAGGACAAGCACCACCTCGAGCAGGCGATCGAGGCCGCGAACGCCGATAAATCGGTGCACGGCATCATCGTCTACTACCCGATCTTCACCGTCGAGCGGGACCGCTACATCAAGGACGTGGTCGACCACCGCAAGGACATCGAAGGACTCAACAGCCAGTGGGCGCGGAAGCTCTACCACGATGAGCGCTTCGTGGACGCCGCGGGCCAGAAGAAGGCGATCCTGCCGTGCACGCCGCTGGCGATCGTGAAGCTCGTCGAGATGACGGGCGCGCTGGGGCCGAAGCCTCAGCCGCTCGCCGGCAAGACGGTGACCGTCTTCAACCGCAGCGAAGTCGTCGGCCGCCCGCTGGCGTCGATGCTGGCGAACGACGGCGCGACCGTGTACTCCTTCGACATGGACGGGCCGCAGCTCTTCCGGAAGGGCGTGACCTTGGGCTGCGCGATCACCCGGGCGGAGGCGCTGGCGGCGAGCGACGTCGTGATCACCGGCGTGCCGAGCCGGGAGTTTCCGCTGGTGACGGCGCGCGAGATCCGCGCCGGCGCGGTGTGCGTCAACTTCTCGACCCTCAAGAACTTCGACGACGACGTCAAGACGAAGGCCGCGGTTTTCATCCCGCGGGTCGGGCCCATGACCGTGGCGATGGCCCTGCGCAATACCCTGCGCCTTTACGAAAACTACCACCGCTCCTGAGAGGGCCGCACATGGAAGCCAACTGGTCTTTGGAGCATTACCTCGAACGCCTCGCGAGCCGCGACGCGGCCCCGGGCGGCGGCGCGGCCGTCGCGGTGACCGGCGCGCAGGCGGCGGCGCTGCTGGCGATGGTCGAGCGGCTGTCGTCGGAGGAGGGCGCGCAGCTCGCGCGCCTCGACGCCGTGCGCGAGCTTTTCCTGGCGCTGGCGAAGCGGGACGGCGAGGCCTTCGAGGCGGTCATGGCCGCCTACAAGCGGCCGAAGGCGACCGGCGACGAGAAGAAAAAGCGCGCCGAGGCCGTGCAGACGGCGCTCAAAGGCGCGACCGAGGTGCCGCTCGAGACGATGCAGGCACTCGAGGAGCTCTTCGGCTTGGCCGACGCGGTCGTGGCCGGCGCCAAGCCGACCGTCGCGTCGGACGCCGGGATCGCGGCGGAGCTGCTCGGCTCGGCGATGAAGGCCGCGCGCTTCAACGTCCTCGTGAACCTCAAATACCTCAAGGACCCGGCGTTCGCCGAGGACGCGACGCGGCGGATGAACGACTTCGCCGAAGGCAAGAAGGAGCGCCGCAAAGCGCTCGTCAAGCAGGTGCGGAAGATTCTGGAGAGCTGACGGGGGCTAAGTCCGGCGCGAAGGCGGGCTCGGGGGCGCGGAGCTTGGCGCCGATGACGCC
>JAYVWD010000640.1:0-1818 GCA_043786345.1 Pseudomonadota bacterium | reverse complement strand
TCGCCGTAGTAGTCACGCACGAGCACGGCCGTGGTTTGGCCCGAGGCCACCGCGCCCCGGCACGAGTCGTCGACGCCCATATGGCCCTCGGCGGGGTCGGCGTCCGCGTCGAAGGCGGCGAGAATCAGGCGCTCGGCGGGGACGGACGAATTCCGTTCGAATTTCACCACCTCAAGGTGGTTGCGGGGCAGCGGCTCGGCGTAATCGGCGGCGAGCTGGAGGCGCGTCGGGGTCGCCATGCAGTAGGCCTCGCCGGCCGCGGTCGTCGTCGTGAGCTCGTAGGACCGGGTGCACGGGGCCTTGGAAAGGCGGGCAAGGCGGAGGGTTTCCAGCCGGCCGTTGTAGGTCTTGTCCGTCGAGAAGCTCGAGATCACGGTTTCGACGGCGCCGGGCACGGCGACAGCGAAGGTGCCCCCCAGCGGCAGGGACCGGGCGGAGGCGAGCTCCGTCGCCGAGGCGGGGGCCGTAACGGCCAAGGCGTTCCCGTCGCCCGGCAAGGCGCCGGCGTCCAGGTCGACGACGAAGGCGACGCCGAGCGGCGAGGTGTCGACCTGGCCGAGCGCGGCGCGCGCCCGAACCTCGACGGCCTGGGACGAGCCGTTCGCCATGGCGGTAAAGGTAAAGGAATCGCCTCCCGGGCAGGCGACGAAGTCCTGGCTCGCACCGCTCCGGCACTGGAAGGTCGCGCCCCCGACGTTGGAGCGGAACGTCAACGTCAGGTCCCGGAGCTTGAGTCGGTCCGGGAGGCGCAGGCCGCCCACCAGAAAGGTCTCGATCGGCACGGCCTCGAACAGGCGGTTGACGGTCTTCGCCGCCGGACGCGACGGCGCGGGCTGCATGCCGGAGCGCGGGGGCGTCGCGGTCGTCGGCACCGGGTCGTCCAGCGGCGGCTTATCCGACGAGCCGGCCTTCCCACAGCCGCCCGAGGGCAGTGTGAGCGCGAACAATAACGGTAACGACCTTAGTTTCAAGGAATCATCCCGGTTTATAGATACAGCGCCGAGATTTTAACTCATTATAACGATTTCATCAATATATTAATGATCGTATATTAACAAATGGTCTAAGGGGCGTCTTTGACCAGCGACAGCTGCGTGTCTTTACTGAACAAATACAGATGCTTCGAACGGAACTCAAGCTTCAGCACGGTGCCCCGCGCCGGCCGGTGCGGCGCCGGCAGCGTCACATGGATCTCGTGCCCTTTGATTTCGGCCAGGACCGAGGTGGTCGGCCCGAGGAGCTCCGTCACGACGACCTTGGCGTCGAAGATCTGGCCCGTCGTCTCGCCCTCGGCCAGGCGCAGGTTCTCGGCCCGGAGACCCCAGAGCACCTTGCCCTTAGGGTGCGCTCCCCGCACGCCGGCGGCGAACTCGTCGGGGATACGAAAATCGAGCCCGGTATCGGAGGCGAAGGTGAGCCGCCCATTCCGGTCGAGGATCGTCCCCTCGATCAGGTTCATCGGCGGCGAGCCGATGAAGGTCGCCACGAAGACGTTGCTCGGGTGGTAATAGAGCTCGAGCGGCGTGCCCATCTGCTGGATGCGCCCGCCCTCGAGCACGATGATGCGGTCGGCGAGCGTCATCGCCTCGACCTGGTCGTGGGTGACGTAGAGAATCGTCGCCTTCAGCTCCTTATGAAGTTTGGCGATGCTGATGCGCATCGAGCCGCGGAGCTTGGCGTCCAAGTTCGAAAGCGGCTCGTCGAAGAGAAACACCTTCGGGTCGCGGACGATGGCGCGGCCGATAGCGACGCGCTGGCGCTGGCCGCCGGACAGTGCCGCGGGCTTGCGCTCGAGGTAGGGCAAGAGGTCGAGCTTGG
>JAYVWD010000639.1:0-8131 GCA_043786345.1 Pseudomonadota bacterium | reverse complement strand
TACATCACGCCGGTCGACTCGCAGTGTCTGGTCCAGGGCAAAGGTACGGCCAATAACAGAGATTGATCTCTTCGGTTCGAATTGACACGGCACGAGGCTCGCGCTCTAGAGGAGGAAACTTTAAGATGCTTAGAGGAATCACGTCCAAACAGATCGTCAGGTGGATCGCCGCGGCGGCGATGTGCGTCGCTTTGGACGGCACGCTGCTCGCCGCTCCGGCGCCCGGCCGCACGGAAGACGTCGTCAAAGGCAAGCTGACGGCGCCGGGCCTGGAAGAGCACGCCAACTACTTCGCCGAGAACCGCCGCGACGTCTCGCCCGCGGACCAGGAGAAGGCCGACAAGATCCGGCGCAAGACGATCACGTCGATCCGGGACCTCCTCGACTCAAAGAAGAAGAGCATCCGCCGCTTCGAGCTGCTGCTCCGCTTGGGCGAGCTCTACGTCGAGCGCCACGACTACCTGCGCGACGTCGAGCTGACTAAGTTCGAGAAGTCCTGGGATAAGTGGAACGCAACCGCCGACAAAGCCAAGGCCGGCGTCGAGCCCAAGACCGACTGGACTGGCTCCGAAGGCGAGCTCACCAAGGCCGCCAACTCCTTCCGCCAGCTCGTCACCGAGTTCCCGAAGGAGCCGCGCACCGACGCCGCGCTCTACAGCCTCGCCAAGACGCTCGCGCGCCTCGGCAAAGACACCTCGGTCGACTACTATAAGCAGCTGATCCAGAGCTTCCCGAAGTCGCCGTTGATCCCCGACACCTACCTGGCGCTCGGCGAGTACTACTTCGACAAGCACGACGTCGTGAACGCGATCGCGCACTACAAGAAGGTCATGGCCTTCAAGGACCACAAGGCCTACCCGTTCGCGGTCTACAAGCTCGGCTGGGCGAACTACAACGCCCCCGCCCGCAACGACACCGAGGTGAAGGAAAACCTGGGCAGAGCGGTCGCGGCCTTCAAATTAGTGGTGAAGCTGGCCGACGCCGACCTCGAGAAGCGCAAGGACGGCGAGAAGCCGGGCAACAACCTGAACCTCCGCGAAGAGGCCATCAAGGACCTCGTCATGGTCTGGGCCGACGCCGAAGACGTCGCCTCGGCCTGGAAGTACTTCAGGACCATCGGCGACACCTCGTCGTTCTACAAAATGCTGGAGCGCCTCGGCAACATCTACTGCGAGCACGGCAAGAACCAGCAGGCGATCGCCGTCTTCCAGCGCCTCCTCAAGGACGCGCCGAAACGCGAAGGCAACCCGGTCGTCCACGCCAAGCTGCTCGACCTCTATGACGCGACGGGCCAGGTCCCGCAGGTCATCGTCGAGCTGCGCAACATGCAGAAGCTCTACCTCGGCGACACGAGTTGGGTGAAGGCCAACAAGGAGGACGAGAAGGTCCCGGCCGAGGCGACGCGCATCGTCGAGCTCAACCTGCACCGCTACGGCGCCCTCTTCCACCAACGCGCGCAGAAGTCGAGCAACGACGCCCTCTACAAGTCGGCGGCCGAAATCTACAAGATGTACCTCGAGTCCTTCGCGGACGGCGCGGCGGCCTACGACATCCGGTATTACCTCGCCGAGATCCTCTACGACTTCAAGCAGTACGAGCCCGCCTCCGACCATTACATGAAGGTCGCGAAGCAGGGCCCTACGGCCAAGTACATGAAGCCCGCGGCCCTCAACGCCGTGGCCGCGATGAACCAGCTCGTCCAAAGCAAGAAGTGGGGCCAGCTGCCGCCGCTCGGCCAGGCGCCGAAGCCGATCGCCCTGCCGCACGAGAAGCAGAAGTTCGTCGAGCAGATCGACCAGTACGTCGCGCTCCTCCCGAAGGAGAAAGACGGCGAGCCGATGCGCTTCACGGCCGCCCAGGTCACGTTCGAATACGGCCACTACCCGGAGGCCATCAAGCGCTTCGAGCGCATCACCAAGGAAATCCCGCAGACGACGCAGGCGCGCTCGTCGGTGCGGATGATCCTCGGCTACTACGCGGACAAGGAAGACTGGAACAAGCTCATCTCCTGGGCCCAGGCCTTCGGCCGCCAGGACAAGGCCGGCCCGAAGCTCTACGACGCCGACCTGCAGAAGTACGTCGTGGACCTGCTCCGCGGCTCGATGTTCAAGCGCGCCATGGCCTACGAGAAGACCGGCAAGCACGAGCAGGCGGCCCGCGCCTTCATCGAGTATCAGAAGGAGTTTCCGACCGACGGCAGCGCCGACCGCGCCCTCTATAACGCGATGCTCAACTTCATCAAGATCGACAAGATCGAGGTCGCCCTCGCGACCGGCAACCAGCTCCTGGATAAGTATCCGAAGTCGCTGCTCTTCCCCGACGTCATCGCGAGCGTCGCCAGCACCTACGAGGCCCTCGCCAAGTTCGACCAGGCCGCCGCCCTCTACCGCCGCCTCTCGGCGAACTTCCCGACCGACAAGCGCGCCCCCAGCGCCCTCTACAATGCCGCGGTCCTCTACAAAGGCCTGAAGAAGACCCCCGAGGCGACCTTGATCCTGAAAGAGTTCACCGCGAAGTACCCGAACGACGCGATCGCCCCCGACGCGACGATGGAGCTCGCCGCGCTCTATGAGCGGACGAACCAGATGCCGCTCGCGATCCAGACCTACGCCCAGTTCGCCAAGCGATACCCGGCCGACAAGGACGCCAACCTCTTCGCCGCGGCGAAGGCGGCGGCGCTCAAGACGATCAGCGGGTCCTTAAGCGAGGGCAAAGCGGAGCTGGCTCAAGTGCACGGCGTGCTCACGGCGAAGGACGGCCCCGCGGCGTTCGAAGCCCGGGCGACGGTCGCGGGCGCCATGTTCAAGATCCTGGACCCCGAGTTCTCGAAGTTCCAGGCCCTCAAGATCACCGACGGCAGCAAGATCGAGCAACAAGTCGGCGATAAGCAGACGAAGCTCGTGGCCCTGGCGGGCGGCTACCAGCAGATCATCGCGCTCGGCGCCGGCGAGTTCACCGTCGCGTCGCTCTACCGCCTGGGCGAGGCGCACGAGAACTTCAGCCAGGCCCTCTTCAAGGCCCCGGGCCCGAAGGGCGCCTCGCAGGCCGACTTCGACAAGCTCAAGACCGAGCTCGAGAAGGTCGCGTTCCCGCTCAAGGAGGAGGCCTACAAGTTCTTCGAGACCGCTTACAAGCGCTCGAAAGAGGTCGAGACCTTCACGGCGTGGACGCGCCGCACGTACCAGAAGATGGTCGAGCTCGCCCCGGACAAGCATCCGGCGGTGGACGAGATCTCCGCAGAGCCCGCGTACCTCGGCCACGATCTCAAGATCTCGCCGGCCGTCGCGGAACTGATCGGGCAATAATCGCGCATCCCTTTTAGAGACTCAGGGGGCTATATGTTTAGTGGAATGAAGTATTTGATCGCGTTCGGCCTGATTTCCCTCGTCGCCACGGCTTGCCAGACGGAAAACAGCGTCGTCAGCGTCGACCGCGGTCGGGGCGAGGTCTCGCTCTACTCGACGAGCGACAAGCGTTCGGCCCTGGAAAATCCGGGCAAAAACGGCGACGTCAAAGAAGCCGAGGACAAGCTCCGCCAAAACCTCCGCAGGAACCGGAAAGACGTCGGGTCCCTCCTCGCCCTGGCCGAGGTCGAGGTCGCCGAAGGCAAATTCGATGAGGCCGAGAAGAACTGCCACACGGCGCTCCGCATGGAGCTCAAGAACAAGGAAGCGCGCAAGATCCTGGCCGAGGTCTCGATGCGCCGCGGCAACTTCGACCTGGCGTCGATTTTCCTGAACGGCGTCGGCGGCGAGAGCTCGAAGGACTCGAGCGTGCTCAACATGCTCGCGATGATCGAGCTCGAGCGCGGCAACAACGCCGCCGCGATGGAGCTCTTCAAGAAGGCCATCAAGGTCAACGGCAACGACCTCGCCGCCCGCATGAACCTCGGCGTGCTCCTGCTCAAATACCGCCAGATGTCCCAAGCCGCCGTCGAGTTCGAGCGCGTGCTCAAGGTCATGCCGACCCACGCCGACGCCAAGGTCCACCTGGCCATCATCCGCGCCTCCCGCGGCCAGACCGCGGATGCGACGAAGATGTTCGAGGAGGTCCTCGCCGTCGACGAGAAGAACCCGCTCGCCCTCTATAACCTCGCCGTCATCCAGAAGGACGCCGACCAGATGGAAGACGCCCTGGACCACCTCAAGGTCTACCTGAAGGCGAACCGCGGCAAGTCCCAGGACAACGACCAGGTCTTCGCCCTGATCGACGACATCCAGAAGGCCCAGTCCGCCAAGGGCGAAGGCGTCTCCGACGAGGAGATCCAGCAGATGGCGTCCAACGTCAAGGGCGGCCCCGAAGGCGACGAAACCGCCGACAAGAAGGTCGCGTCCTCGGAAAAGGCCGAGAAAAAGGTCGAGAAGGCGGAAAAAGCCGAGGCCCCGGCCCAAGGCGATGCGATGGCCATCCCCGACGACAACGGCACCGCCGGCGACGAGATCGGCGACCTCGAGAAGCAGCTCAGCAAGTAATCCGCCGCGGCGCTGGCCTTAGCGGGAATCTGGAGGAACCATGAAAGTATTCATCGCCCTGACCTTGAGCCTCCTCGCCCCGGCCGCCCTGGCCGAGGCCGCGAAAGCCCCGGCCGACGGCAAGAAGGTCTCCGGCTCCTGGGTCGCCGCCGACTCGACCAACATCGACTTCGGCGAAACCATGATCGACGGCAAAATGGCCGCCCCCCAGGGCTTCTTCCTGCAAGGGCGCCAGGCGCAGTCGCTCAGCCAGATGGTCAAGCTGCGCAGCAAGTGGCGCAGCGAGATGCGGAACTCCAAGTCGGCCGTCAAATCTATCGTGAAGTGACGGTCACCAGGCGCGACGCGACGCGGCTTGCGCTTTGCACCTTGACCTTGCACCCGGGTCTCTGCCCCGTAACCCCGGGGGACTCACCACCGACGGAGTACGGAGGTGCAGAGCCGCATTCCCGACGTCTGGCGCCGGATGCCTTTCGGGCGGCGCCAGACGACGGAAATGCGGAACGAGGTCCCACTATGGCTAGAAGCGCCGGCTTGCGGGTGCACGCGCGGAGCAACTGAGGCTCGGCAGCAAATCGGCCGCCAACGCTCCGCGTTGTCATCCGATTTGTCAGGTGCCGAGGCGGAAAACGTGTTGATTGAGCTTGACACGAATTTCGAGGCGGTTCGCGAAAGTGGAGATGTGATTTTACTTCTCCGAGAGAAGTGGGGCTCTGCGGGGCGGAGGCGGGCGCCGCTGCGTGCGTTTGGATTTGGGGTGACGCGGATTGTCGAGGGGGCGAGTTCGGCGATCCTGGAGCGCGCCAGAGACCCGAAAAAACCGGGTGTAGGATGCCTTCGAGAACAACGGAGGACCCTATGATTCGTGCACTCGACGACAAGACTCTGCTGGCTGGAATGCGTAGGATTGCCGGGAACATTCGCGCCGAACAGGTGCGCGGACTCGAGCTTCTGGCCGAGATCGAGGTGCGGAAGGCGTACCTGCCGCAGGGGTATGCGAGTCTCTGGGCTTACTGTCGCGATGAGCTGAAGTTTTCCGAAAGCGTGACCTCGCGGTGGACGCGGGCGATGAAGGCGACGCGGCGTTTTCCGATGATCTTGGGGATCTTCGGCGAGGGGCGAATCTCGCTGTGCGCCGTGGCGATGCTCGCCGATCATCTGACGGACGAGAACTGGGCGACCGTGGTAGCGCGGGCCGAGGGACGGACCAAGGTCGAGGTGCTGGAGATCATCGCCGCACTCGCGCCCCAGCCGGCGAAGAAGGATGTCATCACGGCGCGCCACTTCTCCGGGAGAAGTGAACTCTCATCTTGCCCGGCGCCCGCCTTGGCCCTCGACCTCACTCCTACCCGGCCCGCGCCGCGCCCCGTGGTGACGCCCAAGGCCCCCGAAGTCTGGCGCATCGCCTTCGACGCCAGCGCCCCGACCAAGAAAAAACTCGAGCGCCTACGGGAGCTGCGCGCCGGCAAAGCCCTCGACGACGTCCTCGGCGAAGCCCTCGACGCACTCCTCGAAAAGATCGACCCCGAGCGCCGGCACGTCCGCCGCGAGCGCCGGCGGGAGCGCAAGACCGCGCCGCGTTCACAAAAGACTGACGTGAAAGCGACTGCCGCGCCGGCCACACCTCGCCGCAAAGCCGTCCCCGCCGCTACCCGCGACGCCGTCTCGACGCGCGACGGCGGCCGCTGCACCTTCGTCGCCCCGTCGGGGCGCCGCTGCGCCAGCCGCTCCTTCATCGACTTGGACCACATCCATCCCGTCGCCTTCGGCGGCGGCAACGCCCCGGAAAACCTCCGCGCCCTCTGCCAGGCCCATCACCGCCTCGAGACCCGGGATCAGTTTTCCATGCAGACCTCGTAGGGCTCTTCGCCTCGGCAGATGACAAATCGGATGCCAACGCGCCGTGGCGCCGGAAGCAAAAGCGTCAGCGAAAGCGCCCGACGCCGCGACGCGTTGGCGGCCGATTTGCTGCCGAGCCTCAGCTGCTCCGCGCGTGCACCCGCAAGCCGGCGCTTCTAGCCATAGAGGGACCTCGTTCCGCATTCCCGTCGTCTGGCGCCGCCCGGAGGGCCTTCGGCGGCAGACGTCGGGAATGCGGCACTGCACCTCCGTACTCCGTCGGTGGTGAGTCCCCGGGGTTGTGGGGCAGCGCCCCGGGCGCAAGGCGCAAGCCTATTTTTCCCCGACCACCACCACCCGCGACTCCGTCGAAAACAGCCCGCTCTTCGTCCAGGCATTCATCCAAAGCCGTGCCGTCCCGGCGTGCTCAGCCAGCCAGTGATCACCCTCCGGGTGTGACAGAACCTTCACGCCGCCCGTCCACCCGACCGAATTCGGCACCGCCGGACTGCCCGCCAGGACCTCGATGGTCAGCGGCCCGGTCGCGCCCTCGTCGGCCTTCGCCCGGACTTGGACCTTGTCGCCCACCCGCGGCGCCGCCGGCGCGACCGACAGGACCAGCCCCCGCGGCCGGTACGGTCCGAGGTCCTTGACGATCGCCACCGCCTTGAGCTTCCGATCGATCTCTTTAGCAAGCGCCGCGACGGAGATCCGGTCGATGCGCCCGTCGACGTGCACCGCCACGTTGCCGCGGGCAAAGAAGACCTCATCGAGGGCCTTTTTGGCCCCGAATCCCTGCCGCCAGACCAGGGCGCAATCCCCGAGCCCGAGCGTGTCCGTCGCCACGAAGGCCTGCTCCGCGACCATATTGGTCGTCATCGAGGTCCGGAACGCCAGCGCCTTCCGCGCGCCATCGGCGCCCGCGCCGTCCGCGAGGATGGACACCCGCAGGCGCCCTTTGGGCGTCGTGAGCACCAGCGTGCGCCCGTCTCACTCGTCATACGTTTCGCGCTCGACCTTAGCCCCTTTGAGCGCCGCGAAGTCTTCGGGCATCAGGGCGAGGCCGGGCCGCAGGCCTTCGGCGGGAAACGCGGTGAGGTCCGCGAGCAGGCTCATCGGAATCGCGCCATGAAAAACCCGAACGCCACCAGGCTGCCATCCACGGTCAGCTTGCCGGAGGCGAGCGCCGCGGCGATGCTGAGGCGCTTCAACGCCAGCTTTTTCCAGGTGACCGCGTCGACCTTGACCGTCGCCACCGGCGCCGGCGTGCCCGGCAGGGCCGCGCCTTCGTGCTCCTCGGCGATGCCATGGCGCATGGTGATCCACCACACCTGCTTGGTATCGGTAAAATTCCAGCGGACCGCCTCGATCAGGTCCTCGGCCTGATCGGGATGCAGGAGCGTCACCGTACGCCGGAAGAAGACCGCCAGCGGCAGCTGGCGGATCATCTCGTCGTCGGGCTTGCCGTCGGGCGCCTTCGCGGCCTTGTCCTGGTCGGCTTCGTACGCGGTTTCGGCGAGGTAGGCGCGCGCGTTGGTGTTGAGCTGACGCCCCGCCTCGGCGTCGAGCGCGGCGACGTAGGCCCGCGTCCAGCGGGCGTCCGGGGTGTCGTCGGGCGCGCGGGCCTGCCGCAGCCGCCCGAGCAGGTGCAGCGACCAGGTCGGAACGCCGTTTCGTTGGGCGAGCTCGGCCAGCTCCAGTACGCGCCCGGCGCCGCCCATGAGCTCGAGCTCGCGGCGGGCGATCTCGCGCGGCGCGAGCTGGATCAGGCGCTCGGCTTCGCCGCCGAACCAGCCCAGGTGGTCGGAGTAGAGGCCGCG